>NZ_JAFCMD010000009.1:0-260044 GCF_018130105.1 Bradyrhizobium sp. AUGA SZCCT0160 | reverse complement strand
TCCTTGCCCTCCAAAGAGAGGGCGCAGGGAAGACCGGGTGCGCGCTGCACCCGCGGTCCCGTGTGCGGTTTGCACTAAGTAGGCTGCACACGAGCATACAGGGCAGCGGTGAACACCCGGCCTTCCCTGCGCAACGGCTTTACGGCTTATGCCGTGATCTCCCCGGAGACGAGTTCTTGGTTGACTCCGTCACCGCCGGTTCAGCTCACGCTTAGCCGACGGCTTGACGCCAGCAACGGGCGCCAGGACCACACGGTTTTGCCGTACGCTAAATCCACGCCGTCGTCTCAGCGTAAACCAGCGTCCATCGCAACCCGCCCAACGTCCGTGACGACGGCCGACGCCCTTCTGAGTAGGACGGGATGGGCAAAGATATGCACCTGATTTTCGTTCTGGTAAACCGAAATATTTTTTATTTTGGGGCTTGACACGACTTCTGAAAACCGGAACTGATTTACCCGTCGGGCTGCCTTATCGGCCCTCGCCGCTTCGCGTCAGGCGAATGCGCGCCCGATAACGGCCCCGCGAGGGAATCCATACCGCCGCCGGCGGAGAGATGGATTGCTTCGTCGCTTTGCTCCTCGCAATGACGGAGTTTCACAGCGTGCAGGATAATAGGAACGAAGCGACACGCGCCCTTCTTGTTTCGTGGACGAGTCTCGCTTCGCAACGTACAACGCCATGGTGCAAACTGGGCGCGATCGTGACGGACGGAAAACGCCTGCCAGAACCAGCCAAGCTTCTCCGTATGGGAAGCTATATCCTGTTCCTTCTGTCCTTGGTCTCGATCGCATTTGTCGCTCAATATGGCGGCCATGAAAAGCATACTTTCTTTGGCGGCGAAGTCCTTATAACTGGCCCGCTGGGACTAAAGCTGGACTTCCGCACCAATTGGCCCTGGCTGGGAAATTTGGCGTTGTTCTGCGCATCGCTGGCTCTGTACATGAGAGCGAACGTCGTAGCCGGAATATTTGCTGCAATGGCGTTAGTGACCGGCGTCTGGTTCTTCGCCGTCTCAATGGTGACATACGAGGTTGGAAGCAGTATGCCGGACAAGGTAGCCAGTTTCGGTCTTGGATTTTGGCTATGGATCGCAAGCATGTTTGGCGCTCTCGCCGCCGCAATCCAGCAGCAAAATGAGCGCGTAGAGCGATGCGATACCGAACATTCCGGCTCGCAAACCTGAGAGGCGACTCGACCGCCAAAGCCGCTTGCGGGCCCCGTCCGTCCACTACTGTCGGCACGCGCGGAAGGTCTCCCGTCCCACCAACGATCCGGATGGCGATATCCCGGCTGTTACCTGAGGAACAGCGCGGTCGTGGCCAATTGGTCATTGTCCGGGTCATGCCGATGCAATGGTGCATCGGCACAGCGCGAGGAGATGAAGCATGGAGCGCACGGCTGAAGAGCAGACCGAACTGACGACGAAAGATCTGGACACGGTGGCAGGCGGCAGGACAACGCCACCTCCCCCTCGGTTTCCCATTCCCTATAATCCCCGACCTCAGCCTCCCCTTCTAGACCGATGAACGGCTCCAGTTGAGCTAAGGCGGCGGCTGCGCCAATCTGGCGCAGCTCTGAGCTTTCGATCCCTTGATGCGCCCGCCGAGCAACTTAACCGGCTTGCGACGTCAGTTCTTCGGCCTGGTAGCCTGCACCAGACCAGGAAATCATAAACCTCATCAATCTTGATGCTTCGCTGAAGGCGCTTCGCTTCAGTCCCTCGACGACTGCGGTATCGCTGCCGCCGAAATAGCCACGTAACTTCCGACATGTCACAGTACAACACCGGCTGCAGGCGCAGAAATCGCGGTCATGCATCGGGCAGGTTTGATTCTCCCGCCTGCTTAGGAATGGCCCGCTCCCTTGGTCGACGCACTTTCTCGGGTGTCTAATTCTCCGGTTCAAAATTGTGCCCGCGTCTGTGCAGCAGATCACGTGACGCTTGTTCCCCAAGGAACAGCACGAGGGAGCAAAAGGCGGCATTTTCCTGACACCGATGAAACGGCGCGATGATCGCTCCGGTCGGAAACAAAGGAGAATGGCCATGACGACCAAGTTGACTGCGAATACGAATGAAGCCTTCACAGATGACGAACTTGATAGCGTCAATGGAGGCTACAGTTGGAGTGAGTTCAAGGCAGACGTAGTAGGTGCCGCAAAGGCGTTACGCCAAGGTATCGGCGACGGTTATCGTAGCGCCCAGAAAATGCTGCCGTGACAGGAGAGACAATCATGACCAACAACCAGATCGAAAACGTTTCCTCCCATGATTCTGTTGAGCTCAGCCTGGACGATCTCGTGCAGGTGACCGGCGGCGGCGACTTTGCCAATGCTGTCGCCTACCTTGCGGGCAATGTGATCGGCGGCGCCGCCTATCTTGTTAAAAACTTCGCCGGCAAACTTAGGTAAGAACACGCACAACGCCAGAAGCGAACTCCTTGCCTCGCATGCCCCGCCGTTGACCACACGGCGGGGCATAATTTCATCGTCAGATGAAGTTCACAGCGCGCCGCACGTGGCAAAGATCACATATGGCTTGTTCCCCAGGGAACAGCTGGAGGCGGCAAACCAGGGCATTCTCCCGACACCGATGAAACGGAGCGATGATCGCCTCGATCGGAAACAAGGAGAATGACAATGAATGTCGATCCGCATCAGAACGACGACCGAGTGCAGAACGACCATCACGCCCTCGACGACGACGGACTTTGTCTCGTACAGGGCGGCGCGACTCTGGTTGATGTTGCGAAGTTCGTGCTCAAGACCCTCAATGATGTCCTGCGAACGGGCAGCGGTCGCCCGCAGGTATGAATCTGACCAACCTGTTCGACGCGCAGGGTCAAAAGCAGACGTCTTGGTTATTTGCCGACATGTCCGCTTATGGCCCAAAGCGAAAGAGACCGGTCGTGTTCAATCACTCGCCAACGCATGCAAGAGTTGATTGATGGATGGCGTGATGGCCGGCTATTCGGGTAGCCCCGACTTTTGCAACATATCGCTCAAGCGCGTCCTGTCCTTAAGGATGCTTCCGGGCGCGGTAAGCGTCGGCCGCGCCTTGCGAGCGGCGCCCGCTGCTGTCACACTTGCTCCAGGTCCTGCGGCAATGACCGCGCAAACCGGCATGCAGGACGAGCGAGGAAACGATGAAGTCCGTTGCGAACCTGTTCGCCGCGTTGCTGGTGCTGCTAACGACGCAGCCGGCATCCGCGCAGTCCAGCTATCCGAACAAGCCGGTGAAGATCCTGGTCGGCTTCACGCCCGGCACGGCGCCGGACCTTGCGGCGCGCATTCTGGCCGAACGGTTTGCCGAGGTCTGGGGCACGCCGTTCGTGGTCGAAAACCTGCAAGGCGCCGGCAGCAACATCGCCACCGAACGCGTCGCCAAGGCGGCCGCCGACGGCACCACGCTGCTGATGGGCGGCAACTCGGCGCTCGTCATCAATCCGAGCCTGTATGACAAGCTGCCGTTCGATCCGGTCAAGGATTTTGCGCCGATCTCGCAGGTGTTCATCGCGGCCAACGTGCTCGCCGTGCCGCCCGAGGTGCCGGCCCGGACGGTGGCCGAACTGGTGACACTCGCCAAGGCGCAGCCCGGCGAACTCTCCTATGGCCATGCCGGCGTCGGCACGTCGCAGCATCTCGGCGCCGAACTGTTCAAATACATGGCGCATGTCGACATCGCATCGGTGCCCTATCGCGGCACCACGGCGTTGATGCCCGACCTGCTCGCCAACCGCATCGCGATGTCGTTCGCCAATATCGTGAACGTGGTGCCGCTGGCGAAGGAAGGCAAATTACGCGCGCTGGCCATCACCTCGGTCAAGCGCTCGGCGCTGGCGCCCGACCTGCCGACGATGGCGGAATCGGGATTTCCCGGTTTCGAGGCGGTGCCGTGGTTCGGCCTGCTCGCGCCATCCGGCACGCCACAGGACGTCATCGACAAATTGCACGGCGAAACCGTCAAGGCGCTGGCGCTGCCGGAGGTGCGCAGGAAGTTCGACGAACTCGGACTCGAACGGGTCGGCAATACGCCGGCAGAGTTTGCGGCCGTCATCAAGAAGGAGACGCCCGAATGGGCAAAAGTGATCAAGGACGCCGGCATCAAGCTCGGCAACTAGATTAGACTGCAAGCACGCGGACCGCATCTACCACCCCTACCTGAGGAAACTCCCATGGCCAATTGCATCGTCGTCGTTCAGTTCGATCTGCCGAAGCGAACCGAAGAACAGGCAATCACAGGCGGCACGTCGAGCGCGCCGACCTACCGCGGCCTCGCCGCACAGGCGGCACGTCGAGCGCGCCGACCTACCGCGGCCTCGCCACCAAAGGATTGATCCGCAAGGACTACCTGAACGGCGAAACCGGTACCGGCGGCGTCTATCTCTGGGACAGCCGCCAATCGGCGGAAGCCTGGTTTACGGAGGAACGCGTGGCCGAACTGACAAAACGCTTCGGCGTGCGCCCTCGCCTGACCTGGTACGACACCCATGTCACGGTCGATAATTTGCAGGACGAGACGCGCGTCAACGGCAAGGCGATCGAGGCCGTGGCCTGACGATACCTGTTGCGGCACTGCGCGCGATTGGTTCGCGCGCACTGCGTTACGCGTGCGGAAGATTTAGGTCCCGCGCGTCGCCGCCGAAGAGTATCGCTTGCTGCGCTTGCCTTCATTGGGCACGAACTGGGCAAACACTTCCCTGACGCGGTCGGCCGGCGTCGCATCCTGCGTGAAGCGCGGCTCGGTGAGGGTTTCGACCGCCCGGGGTGCGTAGATGGCGCTTTGATAGAGCGACCCGTCGAAGCGTGAATCGCTCTCGCTGTCGCGCAGGCAAGCGTCGGAAACAAACAACAGTACAAACAGTGCCGATCCTGTGACGTAAAAATACTGAAAAATGGGCATCGCTTTTCGCGCCTCCTTTTGCAGGAGGATGCACGCGCGCGATAAAGGCCGGGTTTAATGCCGCCCGACTTTTGCCGGAGCAGTTGGTCGCACGTTATTGATTTGTGTAAAATTTTAGCGATCCCCGGCGAGCCGTATCGGCGAGTAGCTCTGAATTAGTTTCCGCTTTCGGGATGCTGGCTCAACCGGAGCATTTGCATCAGCACTCGCGATTGCAATCGCTCCGCTTCGCTTGGTTGTTCGGTCCGCTCTCGAAGCGCCGGGACCCTAAGGGGCCAGAGGCCGCTCGGGCACTGAATCTTTAGACAAGGTGGACCTGAGACCGGCATGAACTTCGCCGGCAGTCGATTTACTTAAGGCCTTGTAGTGGTGGAGATACTCCTGCGCCATCCGCCTGGTCGTAAACCTTTTCTCGAAATGCCTGCGCACCTGACGTCGGTCGAGCCCGGAAAGCCTTCCAATCGCCTGTATGGCTTCTGCTTCCCCCGGTACGACAAAGCCGGTGATGCCGTCGTCGACGACCTCCGGCACCGAGCCGGACTTGAAGGCAATGACGGGCGTGCCGCAGGCCATGGCCTCGATCATGACGAGACCGAACGGTTCTGGCCAATCGATGGGGAACAGCAACGCGGCCGCGCCCGCCAAAAACTGCCGTTTCGTTTCATCATTGACCTCGCCGATGAGCTGGACCTGATCCCCGTCGATCTGCGGCTCAAGCCGTTCCTTGAAATATTTCCTTTCGCCCCGCGGCACCTTGGCGGCGATACGAAGCGGCATTCTGGCAGCATGCGCTATCCGAATGGCGGCTTCCGGTCCTTTCTCCGCCGTCAGCCGGCCCAGAAAGGCGAGATAGGAGCCGGCCTCGAACGAAGGCCGGAACAGGTCGGTCGGCAAGCCGTGGTAAATGGTACCGAGCCAGTTGGCTTCGCTCAGCGGAGCGCGCTGATTATCCGATATCGAAACGAACGGCGCGTTGGGAAAGCGGCGGACCACGTCAGGAAACCCCGGCAAATCCATGCGCCCATGGCAGGTGGTCAGGAACGGAACACCAAGCCGGCTAAGGAGCGGCAGATGCAGCCAGTCGATATGCAGGTGGATGACATCGAATTCGGTCACCCGTAGGGCGACCGCCTCCAACAACGCAGCCTGGGTAACCATCGGGTCCGTCCGCGGCCGGCCGAGGCGAAGAGCCTGAGGCCAAACGGCATGCAGCTTGGCGGTGGTCTTCGAATCCCCGCTGGCGAAAAGCGTTACCTCATGACCCAAGCTCACCAGCTCATCAACCAGCCACGCCACCACCCGCTCAGTGCCGCCATAGAGCTTGGGAGGAACACTTTCGGCGAGAGGCGCTACCTGGGCAATTCGCATCGGCTTTCCCATCACGTATCAAGGGCTTCGAACCAGAACGGGTCAGATCACCGGCCGTTCGTAGTTGATCAGCAGATCGAGCCAATCTTCCAATAGCCGGCTCATCAGAAAGTTCTTCCGCACGCTTTCCTTCGCCCGCGAACCAATCTGCTTCCGAATACCGGGATCCTTCAAGAGCTGCACGATTCTTGCCGCCGCCTCATCAGGCGTACGCACAAGGAATCCATTCCAGTCGTTCTTGATCTGGTGCCGAATTCCTCCCACGTCGCCGCCTATGACGGCTGCGCCTTTCCACATCGCCTCGGTCACGGTGAGACCGAAACCTTCGCGGGTCGACTTCTGCAGGACGACGGCCGCAGATCGCTGCAGCGCGTTCACCAAGGTTGGATCATCGACCGCAAGAACAATTATGCTTTCGTCGGCGACGCTCTTGATCGTTTCGAGGATTTTCCCACCCTCTGGATCGTCGGAGGCATTGTTGCCGACGAGCACGAGCGTACAATCGACCTGCTCTCTCGCTTTTCGGAAGGCTTCAATCACGCCCATCGGGTCCTTCCACCGATCGAACCTGGAAATCTGCGTCACCAACGGACGATCTGTCGGAATTTTGTAGTTGCCCAGGAATTCCCTTATCTCCCGGTCGGACAGCTCCCGGTTCTTCGCTGAAAACGGATCGATCGCCGGGGTGACGAACCGCTGGTCAACCTGAAGATCCTGGCGATATTCAGATAGCGAGAAGATCGCAGCGCTATATTGCTCGATGAATTGGCGCAGATAGGTCCATACCGGCGCGTGGGGCGACGAAAGATCGACGTGACATTGCCAGAGCCACGGCATTTCGCGATCGGCGAAATGAGTGATCAACGGCAGCGGCTGAGGATCGTGCACGATGATCGCGTCGCAATCGTCAAGATGAAGCCGCGTCGCATTTTCGAACACGACCTGTTCGTAGATCGTCTTTTCAGCGTCTGAAAAGCCCAAGCTTTCGCCTTGCAACATATTGTGAAGCTTCTTGGTACAACCGAAGTAACCCGGCGTTCCCTGAATCAAGTGCCAGTCGGTTTCGATGCCAGTTGCATTCATCATCAGAGTTAGCGGCGTCAGCAGCTCGGTGACGCCGCCGCCGTAGAACGTCGAACTAATGTGAGCGACGCGCATGGTGCGAACTCGATCGGCCTTGGCGGCTATCCGTTCGACCGTCGCCGCGCCGATTAACGGTTCATACTGTTCAAGCGAATGAAGACCGAGGGTCGATCGTTGAATGGCGGAAGTCAGCATGGACATCAAGGGTCACCCTTATCGTTCTGAGCGCCGGAGGACGGCACAGCAAAGTTGATCAGCGACCATCCCGGACGCCTCTTCCACTTTTTCCCTTGGCAATAAGTCCGAAAGCGCCCGGAAGTTGCCGCCGCTGGTCAGTCGAGAATTGAACTAGATGAATGCTTGTTCATCCTGCTCATAGGCGAGCGACGGAGCTGCTCGAAACGTATTGATCCGGATCGCCTGACACCTTGGCGCTCTCAGGTATTGCGACGCAAAGCTGTTACCGTTGAACCTCGGACGTCCGGGAAAAATAGGAAACCTCCGGGGACAACGTGAGTTGCCTCGGTGGTCGCACTTGTTGGAGCTGGATAATGGTCGATGAAGTTCTTCGAAAGGCGGTCGACACGGCTTGGACCGTCTATCTGACGACACATCGCGACGTCGACGTTGCGGACGGTCGACGATGCCTGTTGGAGCGACATCTGCAAGGGAGGCTGGAGGCCAGCCAAGGCGAGACCGAAGAGCTCACGTGTTCTGGACTCGCCTACCTTGACCGGCTTCCCAAGGACGAATGATGAAGCGGATAGAGTTATTGATCGGACAGATAGCAGCAGGAAGCGCGAGACCGGATTGGACGTTGCTCGCCCTTTCGTCGCTGCTTTCAGCGACGCTGGTCTTGGCGATGCAATCCATTAGCAGGTGAGCCCTCACCATGTGCGATTTTAAGCAGCTCTCCGGGTTCATCGCCGAGAGGCGGCCATCGAGGCTGCCAACCAACTTGCGCGATCGACCGAAAAAAGGTGCGGTGGCTTGTTACCTGCGGCGGCGCCCGACCAGAACACCGACCAAGAACGCGATAGTGACGGCGTGCAGGGGCGCTTCTTTAGCCCACCGAGCCAAGCGATCAAGAGGCGCACCAGGTTGCCGGCCTGCTTCGACGGCGTCGGCAACAGATTGAGTGGTTTCCTTGACCGTTTGAGTAGCCGCCTGAACGGCCTCCTTGGCCTGGTCGAGCTTTGCATCAATACCTTCGCCGATCATCTGGGTTCTCTCCGGCAATGTCGAAGAAACGACGCCCGGAACAGACAATCGTTCCCAGCCCCTTTAATTATCAGGCGAATGGACCTGCTACCGACGCACCAGTAATCCGGCTTCACAGGACGAGCGCGCGCCCGCCCTCAGCCCTTGCGCATCTTGCTGAGCAGATAGTTGTCGTAATAATTCTCCGCGATCTGCGTGTAGAACAGCACTTCCTTCATGTAGGCGTCGTGGCTCTCTTTGGTCTTCTTGAAGAGCGGGCTCTTCTCGGCGATTTCGTTCAGATGGTCCTGCGTGGCGGTGTAGCAGGCCTCCATGACCGGTTGCGGGAACGCGCGCAGTTCGGCGCCGCCTGCGATCAGCCGCTTCAGGGCGGCCGGATTGACGCTGTCGTATTTCTCGATCATCCACGCGCCTGCCGCCGCGCCGGCCTGGCTGAGAACTGCCTGGTATTGCTTGGGAAGCGCATTCCACTTTTCGTCGTTGACGATCATGTGGAGCATGGCCCCGCCTTCCCACCAGCCGGGGTAGTAATAGTATTTTGCTACCTTGTAGAAGCCGAGCTTCTCGTCGTCATAGGGACCGACGAACTCCGCGGCATCGATCGAGCCTTTCTCGAGCGCCGAATAGACGTCGCCGCCCGCGATCTGCTGCGGCACGATGCCGAGCTTTGCGAGCACATGGCCGCCCATGCCCGCGATGCGGAATTTGAGGCCCTTGAGATCATCGACGGTCTTGATCTCCTTGCGGAACCAGCCGCCCATTTGCGTGCCGGAATTGCCGCACAGGATCGCATGCGCCTTGAATGGCTTCAGGGCCTCGTTGCAGAGATCGGCGCCGCCGCCGAACGTCCACCAGGAATGCTGGTGGCGATGGTTCATGCCGAAGGGTGCGCCGGTGGCATAGGTGAGCGCCGGCTCCTTGCCGATGTAGAAGTAAAGCGGGGTCTGCGCCATCTCGACGGTTGCCGTGCTGACGGCATCGAGCGCCTGCAGGCCGGGCACGATCTCGCCGGCCGCAAACGTCTGAATCTGGAATTTGTTGTCGGTGGCGTCAGCGACGTATTTCGAAAACGTCTGCGCCGTGCCGTAGATGGTCTCGAGCGACTTTGGAAAGCTCGAGGTCAGGCGCCACTTGATCTCGGGCGCGGCTTGCGCGATCGCGGGTGCCGCAACCAGCGTCGTAGCGCCGGCCACGGCGCCGCCTGTGAGGAACGTACGGCGCTTCATGTGATCACTCCCTGGATTGCAAATGTATTGGCGCGGGGCAGAGGCTTCCGCGACCTTCAGTCCTCATCTTAGCGAACTTTGGGGGAAGCGTGGAAGTGCTACTTCAGCGCACCGCGCCATACGTCGCAGGCGGGCGGGCACCGACGCGCGGTGCCCGCATTGGCACCAAGGAAAACAGCTAGGAAAACGCTGTCTAGTCCAGCTTCACATTGGCCTCTTTCACGACCTTGCGCCAGCGCACGACTTCGTCTGACACCATCTTCGCGAATGCGGGGCCCGTCACATCGGGAACATCAGAGCCGTTGCGCTCCCAGGCCTCCTTGATCGCAGCCACCTGCATCGCCTGCTGCAGCTCCTTGATCATGCGTTCGACGATCGCCGGCGGCGTGTTCTTTGGCGCGAACAGGCCGTACCAGGTCGCCACTTCAAAATCGGGCAGACCGGCTTCCTTGGCCGTGGGAAGGTCGGGGAAAGCCGCCACCCGCTTCGGCGCGGCGACCGCGAGCGCGCGGAGCTGCCCGGCCCTGATCGGCCCCGCCGACGAGCCCATGCCGTCGAACACGACAGGCACGTGGCCGGCGATCAGATCCTGCATCGCAGGTCCCGCCCCGCGATAGGGCACGTGCTGGAGGTTGGTCTTGGTCAGGATCTTGAACAGTTCGCCCGCGAGGTGATGCGTGGTGCCGGCGCCGGCGGAGCCGTAGTTCAACTGACCCGGGTTCGCCTTGTTGAACGCGATGAACTCGGCGAGCGTCTTGGCGGCGACCTTCTCGGGATTGACCACGATCACCTGCGGTGGACGCGCGATCAGCGCAACCGCGACAAAATCCTTCTCGATGTCGTAGTCGAGATTGGGATAGAGCGACGGTGCAATGGCGTGATGCGCCGCGCCCATGAAGAAGGTGTAGCCGTCGGGGGCGGCCTTGGACGCCGCCGAGGCGCCCACCGTGCCGCCGGCGCCGGCGCGGTTCTCGACCAGCACGCGCTTGCCGAGCTGGGTGTCGAGCTGGGCTGCGAGCGGGCGCGCGAAAGCGTCGGTGCCGCCACCGGCCGCGAACGGCACCACGAACGTGATCGGCTTGTCCGGCCATGTCTGGGCCTGGGCCGGATTTGCGGCAATGGAAAGGCCCGCCAGAACGGTCAATAAGGCATAGCGAAGGGTTGTTTGTCTCACGGCGTTTCTCTCCCGGATATTGCGGCTGGTCCGCGCGTTGGCGGCGTCGCGATTTACTTGAATTTCAGGCGCTGAATTATAGGGGCCGGGCATGGTCCCGCCAATGGGCCATTCGGACAAGGACAGAAACGGGGCTGCAGCGGTGCTTCCAGTAACGTCTGCCTTCAGTAATACTTATGAAAATGATGCACCGGGCCATGCCCGCGGCCGACGCTGAAGCGGTCCGCGGCCGATATCGCCGCGCTGATCCAGGCCTTGGCGTTGCGGACGGCGGTCTCCATGTTCTCGCCCTTCGCGAGGCCCGCCGCAATCGCCGACGACAACGAGCAGCCGGTGCCGTGGGTGTTTTTGGTGGCGACGCGCGGTGCGGCCAGCGTGATGGTCTTCCCGGCGTCGATAAAATAGTCGGTGCTCTCGGCGCCATGCCCGTGGCCGCCCTTGATCAGCACCGCCCGGCAGCCCATCGCCAGCAACCGCTTGCCTTGATTTTCGACCGCAGCTTCGCTTTCCGCCACCGGTTCATCGAGCAAGGCCGCCGCTTCCGGCAGATTGGGCGTGATGACCGAGGCGAGCGGAATGAGCTTGGTGCGCAGCGCATCGACGGCTTCCGCAGCCAGCAGGCGATCGCCTGATGTCGCGACCATCACGGGATCCAGCACGACATGCTTCGGCGACCAGCGCGTCAGCCCCGCGACGATGGCATCTATGCTGGCGGGCTGCGCCACCATGCCGATCTTGACCGCGCCGACGGCAAGATCGGAAAATACCGCATCGATCTGGGCGGTGATGAACTCCGCCGGCACCTGATGGATGCCGCTGACGCCGGTCGTGTTCTGCGCCGTCAGCGCCGTGATGACCGAGGCGCCGTAGACGCCGAGCGCGGCAAACGTCTTCAGGTCGGCCTGGATTCCGGCACCGCCGGACGAATCCGAGCCGGCGATGGTCAGCGCGATCGGCGTCATCGCCCGCCTCGTGGAATTGGTGAGTTCGGAGCCATAAACTGTCCTAGCGCGGCCGGCCATTGCCAGCAAGTTGGCTTGCCATCAGCCTCCGTTTTTGAGCTTCTGACCCCGACGCGCTTTCCTGATGCGAACCGGTATCCACTTCGCTTGAAAGCGCTATATTGAGCACAAATCTTTCCTTCGGAGACACGCCATGGTTCCCTTCTTCGTCCAGTTCAAATGCAAGCTCGGCCAGTCCTATGCGGTCGCCAATGCGCTCGCGGAAGCCGAGATCGCCTCGGAGATCTATTCCACCGCCGGCGATTACGACCTGCTGGTCAAGTTCTACGTCGACAACGCCACCGACATCGGCCATTTTGTCAACGAGAAGGTGCAGGTCATTCCCGGCATCCAGGACACCCACACCATCATCACCTTCAAGGCGTTCGGCGGGAGCTAGGGCGTCGCCTGATTGGGACTACCTCAGACCTCTGCCTGCGCGGAGTGCCGATCTGACTGCAGCGCCCGAGCCCTTCGACCGGTTGACGACAGCGTCATCAAGCAAATCAGGACCTGCCACGCTCCGCCGTTTCGGACAACGCAACGCGTCAAGCTGACGCGGATCGGGACCCCCTGCTTCTGCCTTGCAGTATGCGCGGAAATCCGCGAGCATTCGCGCCAATGCGCAAAGCCTGTTTCCGGCTGACTTCCCGGAATCCTCGGCGACAAGCGTCTCAAGGCTGCAACGTCAGCCGCAACGGGAGGGATGAATGATCAATCCGAAGATGATGCTTGCGGCCATCGCGCTGACCGGAACCACGGTCGCGGCATCGACGGCGGTCGCACAGGTGAAACTGCCGGCGAACGTGACGATGACCGCGTATGACACCGGGACATCCGGCTTCAATATCACGGTTGCCGTCGGCAAAATGTTCAAGGACAAGTATGGCACTGACGTGCGCGTGCTGCCCGCCGGCAACGACGTCGCTCGCCTGCAACCGCTGCGTCTCAACCGCGCCAGCCTCTCGGCGATGGGCGTCGGCGTCTATTTCGCGCAGGAAGGCGTGTTCGAATTCGCGACCCGGGAATGGGGACCGCAGCCCATCCAGATCACGCTGAGCTCGATCGACTGCAACGGCCTTTCACTGGCGGTCGCCGCCGACATCGGCGTCAAGACCTATGCCGACCTGAAAGGCAAGCGCATCGGCTTCGTGGTCGGTTCTCCCGCGCTCAACCAGAATGCGCTGGCCGTGCTGGCATTCGCCAATCTGACGGCAAAGGACGTCAAGATCGTCGAGTTCGCGGGCAACAATGCGATGTGGAAAGGCATCATCAACAACGATACCGATGCGGTATTCGGTTCGACGATCTCCGGGCCCGCCAAGGAACTGCAGACATCGCCGCGCGGCATCACCTGGCCCGCGATGCCATTCTCCGACAAGGCGGGATGGGAGCGCATGCGCAAGGTCGGCCCGTACTTCACCGAGCACAAGGCCACCTGCGGCGCAGGCGAATTTTCCAAGGACAAGCCGGTCGAGGTCGGCACCTATCCATACCCGATCTACAGCGTCTATGGCAGCCAGTCCGAAGACGAGGTCTACATGCTGACCAAGGCGATGATCGACGGCTATGACGGCTACAAGGACAACGCACCCGGCGCCAGCGGGCTTGCGGTGAAAGCGCAGGCAAAGAACTGGGCGGTGCCGACGCACAAGGGCGCGGTCAAGGCGCTGAAGGAGGTGGGCGCCTGGAGCGACGACCAGGAGAAGCACAACAACGCACTGCTCAAGCGGCAGGAAGTCCTGATCGCGGCGTGGACCGACTACATGAAGGGCAGCCCGGCTTCCGATCCGGCAAAACTCGCCGAGGAGTGGATGGGCGCACGCAAGGCGGCACTTGCCAAGGCCGGCATGGTCAATACGTTCGAGTGATGTAACGAATTTTGGTTGAATTAGTCCGGCGGCAGACTCACTTCACCTCTCCCGCTTGCGGGGGAGGTCGGCGCGCAGCGCCGGGTGGGGGCTCTCTCCTCACCAAGAGTCTGACTCATGGCACCACCCCCGCCCCAGCCCTCCCCCGCAAGCGTCCCGCAAGCGGGAGAGGGAGCGCAGCTCCGTCGCGGTTGCGACTTCGCATCAAAAAAACGTCAGGATTTCTCCGCCTTCTTCGGCCGCGGCGGTCCCTCCACCGGCGGCAGCGATTTCAGATATTCCGCCATCGCGGTGCGGTCCTCCGGGGACAATTGCGAGGTGTTGCGGATCACGCGCGTCATCAAGCCGCCGGCGGTATCGCCGTCGGGCGTCTGCCCGCTCTCGAGGAAATAGGAAAAATCCTTCGCGCTCCACTCCGACATCCGCTTCTGGGTGATGTTGGGGACCCAGCCCTCGCCTTCCGGATTTGGTCCGCCGGCAAAGCGTTGCGCGTCGATGATGCCACCGAGAAAATTGCGCGGGCTGTGGCACTCCGCGCAATGCCCGAGGCTGTTGACGAGATACGCGCCGCGATTCCATTGCGCCGATTTGCTGGCGTCCGGCACGAACGGCTTGCCGTCCGTGAACAGGAATTTCCACACCCCGACATTGCGGCGAATGTTGAACGGAAACGGCACGTCATGGTCGCGCGTCTTGCCAGCCACCGGTGCCAGCGTCTTCAGATAGGCAAAGAGATCCCTGACATCTTCGACCTTCGTATGTTCGTAAGACGCGTATGGAAACGCCGGAAAATAATGCAGGCCCGACGGCGACGTGCCCTTGAGCATGGCGGTGACGAAATCGGCCTCGCTCCATCGTCCGATACCATCGTTGGGATCGGGCGAGATATTGGGAACGTTGAAGGTGCCGAACGGAGACGGAATTGGCAATCCACCGCCGAGCTTGAGGCGGTCGGGCTGGTTCGGCACGGCATGGCAGGACGAACATCCGCCGGCATTGAACGCTGTGAGGCCGTTGGCGAGGTTAGGCTTGTAGGCGGGCAATGAACTCGCCGCGACCACCGCCGGTACGGTCAGCCACCAGAAAATGCCAAGCCCGGCGACGGCGGCCAAAACGGCCAGAAGGAACAGTCGTTTCAGCATTCACCAATCCGTCATCGGGCGTTTTGATATGGCGGCCAGTATGTACGCAATTTCAGCCGGAAGCTTCCACGAAATTACGACGACTCTAGGCCGGTTCGGCAACAAACCGCCGCTGATCCGCGCGGCGAAATCCGCGGCCAGCTGGTGAGTTTCACACGACGATGAAGCAGGCTTCATACCCAGGTGATGAAGTCCACTTCACACCGAATTGATAAGCGAGGTAAGCGTTCGCGCCCGCGAATAAGAAAGAGGCCGGACACATCACGCGTCCAGCCCCTTCCTGTCTGGTCAACCGAAGGGCTAGCCCTTCTTGAGACGGTAGGTCTCGTGGCAGGCGCCGCATTCCTTGCCGATGCCGGGGAAATTCGCTTTCAGCGAGTCGAGGTCCTTGATCTTGGCCTTGGCCTCGGCCACCACCTTGGTAAAGCTGGCGACCTTGGCGTCAAAGCCAGCCTTGTCTTCCCAGATCTTTGGCGAGGGGGCGTAGTCGCCCTCCCATTTGGCGTCCTTGACGCTGGCGGGGAACATGGTCGGGAGCTTCTTTGCGGTATCGTTGAGCTGGGTGAGCGCGGCATCGACCGCGGCCTGATCGTAGGGCTTTTCGCCCTTGAACATCGGGCTCAACACGCCGCCGAGGTTCTTTCCGTTGGCCTTCATGACGTTCTGGGCATCCTTGACGGGATCCTGCTGCGCCACGCCTGCGCCAACACTGAGCAACAGTGCTCCTGCAACCACCAAAACCCGTTTCATTCGCTAGACCCCTTTTTTATGACACAGACCGGGCCGCGGTCACCGTGGACCTCGCCCGGCCTGATAACACCATAAACTTAGAATCATTCCAGCTGCGACAAAATATCAGAGGTTATGCCGGCGCTGGGCCTCCCGGATCGCGATCCAGACCCGCTCGGCGGTCGCCGGCATGTCGATGTGGTCGATCTTGTACTCGCGCCACAGCCCCTCGACGATCGCATTGACCACCGCCGGGCAGGAGCCGATCGCACCGGCCTCGCCCGCGCCCTTTACGCCCAGCGGATTGGTGGTGCAGGGAACGTTGTGGGTTTCGAAGTGGAAGGACGGGCCGTCGGCCGCGCGCGGCATCGCATAATCCATGAAGGTGCCGGTGACGAGCTGGCCGTCGCTGCCGAACACCGCCTGCTCCATCAGGGCCTGGCCGATCCCCTGCATGGCGCCGCCATGGACCTGGCCGGCCAGCAGCAGCGGATTGAGCGTCACCCCGAAATCGTCGACGATCACGTAGTTGACGATCTTGATGATGCCGGTGGCCGGATCGATCTCGACTTCGGCCAGATGGGTGCCGTTCGGGTAGGTGCCGTCGGCCTGGTTGAAGGTCGCACTCGCGTTCAGCTTTGACGGATCGACATCAGGACGTTTGGCCAGATCGGCGAAACTCACCGAGCGGTCGGTGCCGGCGATCCGGATTCGGCCGTCGCTGATCTCGAGGTCGGCAGCGCTGGTTTCCAGCGCTTCGGCCGCGATCTCCTTCAGCTTACCGCCGAGGTCGTGGGCCGCACGCTGCACGCTGACGCCGCCGGTCGGGATCGAGGCCGAACCGCCGGTGCCAAGGCCTGTGGCGACGCGATCGGTGTCGCCCTGCACGATGTGCACGCGCTCGGGCGGCAGCCCGAACTGTTCGGCGATCAACTGCGCGTAAGCGGTCTGATGGCCCTGCCCGCTCGACTGGGTGCCGATCAGGATGGTGACGTCGCCGTTGGGATCGAGCGCCACGTTGGCGGTTTCATCGCCCATGGTGCCGCAGATCTCGACATAACTTGCAAGGCCAATGCCGCGCACCAGCCCGGCCTTCTTGGCGGCCTTGGCGCGCTTGGGAAATTCCTTCCAGTTGGCGACTTCCATCGCGCGCTTCATATGCGCGGCGAAATCACCGGAGTCGTAGACCTTGCCGGTGATGGTCTTGTAGGGCAGCGCCTTCGGCGGGATGAAATTCTTGCGCCTGATCGCATCGGGCGTCATGCCGAGCTTTCGCGCGCAGGCGTCCACCAGCCGTTCGATCACGTAAGCCGCCTCGGGGCGGCCCGCGCCGCGATAGGCATCGACCGGCACGGTGTTGGTGAACACGGTGCGGACGCGGCAATGGAAGATCTGGATATCGTAGAGGCCGGGCAGCATGCCGGCGCCGCCGTGCGGAATGTAGGGACCGAAGGTCGACAGATACGCGCCCATGTCGCCCATCAGGTCGACGTCCATCGCCAGGAACTTGCCGTCCTCGGCGAGCGCCATCTTCGCGACCGTGACGTTGTCGCGCCCCTGCGCGTCACCCACGAAGTGATCGGAGCGGTCGGCGGTCCATTTGATGGTCTTCTTCAGCCGTTTCGCCGCGACCGAGATCAGCGCATATTCGCGGTACGGAAACAGTTTGGTGCCGAAGCCGCCGCCGACGTCGGGGCAGATCACCCGCATTTTTTCCAGCGGCATCTTGAGCACCATGCCGCCGATGATCTCGCGCAGGCGATGGCTGCCCTGGCTGCCGATCGTCAGCGTCAGATGATCCTTCTTGGCGTCGTATTCGGCGACCGCCGCGCGCGTTTCCATGAAGTTGGTGATGACGCGCGGATTGACGATCGACACTTCGGCGACCGCATGCGCTTTTGCAAACGCAGCCTCGGTTGCCGCCTTGTCGCCGATCGGCACGTCGAACAGCAAATTGCCGGCATGATTGGGCCAGACCTGCGGCGCGCCTTTCTTGACGGCGTTGACAAGGCCGACCACCGCCGGCAGCGGCGTCCAGTTGACCTCGATCGCCTCGATCGCATCGCGGGCATGGTCGATGGTGTCGGCGACCACGAAGGCGATGGAATCGCCGACGTGGCGGACTTCATCCCTGGCGAGGATCGGGTACGGAGGTCCGGTGAACGGATCGACTTCGAAATTGAACAGGCACGGCAGATCGCCGAGATCCTTGACGTCGTCGGCGATCAGCACCGCGGCGACCCCGGGCATGCCGCGGGCCTTGGCGACATTGATGGTGAACTTGGCGTGCGCATGCGGCGAGCGCAGCATCAGCGCATGCAGCGCGGGAGACGGCGAGACGTCGTCGGTGTAGCGGCCCTTGCCGCGAATGAGCGCATCGTCTTCCTTGCGGCGGACGCTATGACCGACGCCGAACTTGATGGGAGCTGCCATCGTATCTCCAATAGCCTGATTGTTTCGCGCCATATTGGCGTGGTTCGCCGCCAAGCGCAAACGGGTTTAGCCGCGGATCAGCGAGAAAATCCAGCCTCTGCCGAACAGGACGAGGATCGAAACACCATAGACAAAGATGCCGCTCACCATAAGTAACAGCAATGCGAGTTCGTCGCGGAACGAGCTCATTTGCGCGAAATAAATGGTGGCGAAACGCGCGGTCAACCAAAGGGCTATGGCAAGCACGATGCCAGATATCGCGAACTTGGCGAGCGATCTGAGCCACTCGCGGTCCAGTTCGAGAAATCCTCTTCGCACTGCAAAACCAAGTACCAGCAGCAGATTGACCCAGGCGCCGATGGCGGTTGCGAGCGCGAGACCGATCTGGGCGAGCGGCCCCATCAACGCGACTTTCAGGGCGACGTTGACGGCAACGCCAGTCAGCGCCGCCTTGACCGGCGTCGCGGTGTCCTTGCGGGCATAGAAGGTGGCGACCGCGCTGCGGATCATCACGAAGGGAATGAGCCCGACCGCATAGGCCGCCAGTGTCGCGCCCGCGGCTGCGGCATCGGCTTTCGAGAACGCGCCACGCGCGAACATCGCGCGCATGATCACGTCAGGCACCGTGAGGAACGCGGCGACGAACGGTATCGAAAACAACAGCGTGAAATTGAACGCCCGCCGCTGCGCCTTGGCGGCGCCGGCATCGTCTTGCGCCGCCAGGCGCCGCGACAATTCCGGCAGCAACACCGTGCCGATCGCGATCCCAATCACGCCGATCGGCAACTGGTTGAGGCGGTCGGCATAATACAGCGCCGACAGCGCGCCGGCGGCGAGAAACGTCGCGATGATGGTGTCGGCGAACAGCGCCACCTGTGTTCCCATCGAGCCGATGGTCGCCGGCCCCAGCGCGCGGAAGAAAGCGCGGACATCATTGTCGAGCCGGGGCATGCTGAACTTCGGCAGGATGCCGTTCTTCGCCGCGTCACCCGCCAGCAGCAGGAATTCGAGGATGCCGGCGATCAGGACGCCCCATGCGGCGGCATAGCCGGCGCCGGGAAAGAACGCGGCCAGCGCCAATGTCGCCATCATCGACAGATTGAGAAAGATCGGCGCCGCCGCCGCACTGGCAAAGCGATGCATGACGTTGAGCATGCCGCCGTACAGCGTCACCAGCGTGATCAGCAAGAGATAGGGAAAGGTGATCCGCGTCAGTGCAATCGCCAGTTCGCCGCGCGCCGGATCGTCGGCAAATCCCGGCGCCAGCAGGCCGATCACCTGCGGCATGAACAGCCACGCCACCACGAGCAGCACGACCTGGGCGCCGAACAACAGCGTGAAGATGCGATCGGCGAACAGTTTTGCCGAGGTTACGTTCTGCCCGTGAAGATGGGCATAGGCCGGCACGAACGCGGCGTTGAAGGCGCCTTCGGCGAAGATGGCGCGAAAATGATTGGGCAGGCGCAGCGCCACGAAGAACGCGTCCGCGACCGGCCCCGCACCGAGGATCGCCGCGAGCATGATGTCGCGCGCAAAACCGGTCACGCGCGAAAGAAGCGTATAGCCGCCGACGGTGAAAATGCGCCCAAGCATGAGCCCGCTTCTAGCGCATATTCGGTTCTGATTGCATCAGAACCGAGAACTATATTTGTCTCGACGCGCCTTCTTCACGCGAATGCTATTCGCCAAATCAGGACGAAAGCGCGCCGCGCACCGCCTCGATAACGCGATCCTGCGTCGCCTCGTCGAGATAGGCGTGCATCGGCAGGCTGAGAACCTCCCCGGAAAGTCTTTCACTAATCGGCAGGCCGCCTTGGGCCACCGGGAAGTTCCGGTAGGCAGTCTGCTGGTGCAACGACTTCGGATAATAGATTGCCGTCGGAATTCCCTGAGCTTTGAGTAAAGCAGCCACATCATCGCGGACGCCGCCTGGAAGGCGAATCGTGTATTGCGCCCACACAGAAGTACAGTTCTGACGCACGCGAGGCACGATCACCATATTGCCAAGCCCCGCACTGTAACGTTTGGCAACAGCATCCCGAGCTGCGATCTCGCCCGGGAATATCTTTAGTTTTTCAATCAGGATCGCCGCCTGAATAGTATCGATGCGCGCCGTAAGGCCTAGCCTGACGTTATCATACTTGTCGGATCCCTGGCCATGCACGCGCACACTTCGCAAGGTATCCGCCAGCTCCGCATCATCGGTAAAGATCGCGCCTCCATCGCCATAACAGCCCAGCGGCTTGGCGGGAAAGAAGCTGGTCGCGGTTGCAAGACCGAACGTCCCCAGCGGTTGTCCCTTGTACGAAGCGCCAAAGCTCTGGGCAGCATCATCGAGGATGAACAAGTTCTCCGCTTCGGCGACCTCGGCAAGCGCGTCATGGTCGGCCGGCTGCCCAAACAGATCGACCGGAATAATCGCCCTTGCCTTGAGTCCCATTTTCTTCGCTACGGAGATCCCGTCCTTCAACGAAGCGATGTCGATGTTGAAGGTTTCCTCGTCTACATCCACGAAAATCGGGGTCGCGCCAAGAAGTGCAACGACTTCTCCCGTCGCACAGAAGGTAAATGACGGGCAAAGGACGGCGTCGCCTGGTCCAACTTTCCTGGCGAGCAAGACCATCAGCAATGCGTCGGTGCCACTCGCGCACGCCACCACGTGCTTCGCGCCGCAAAAAGCCGCGAGATCCGCCTCCAGCCGAGCGACTTCCGGCCCGTTGATGAACTGACAATGTTCCAATACGCGCGCAACGGCATCATCGATGCGGCTTCCAAGACCGCGCCGCTGCGCAACGATGTCAGTGAACGCGATGGGTTGAGCTAGCACATGTTGGTTCATGTAATCCTCTCATTGATAGGTCCGGCTGGTTGCCGGTCAAGATCAGCCGGCGACGCGGCGTGGACCCTTGCGCGCGGAGGAAGCCGCGGGCCGGGCCGGCGCTTCGAGGCAGCGGATCGCAATTTCGAGGCTGGCCACGCCCTCGTCGCCGGTAACCGCCGGCACATTGCCTGACCGGACGGCATCAAGGAACGCGATCAATTCGGCGCGCAGCGGCTCGTCATGGCCGACCGGCAGATGACGCATCGAATAGCTGCCGTCGGGCTTGAAGCCGAAGCACTCCGTCACCTGACGCGTCAAGAGGTCGCCCATCACATATTTGCCGCGGGTCGCGACCGTGACGTTGCGCGCCTTGAACGGCGTCAGCCAGTTGGTGTTGATATGGGCGAGCACGCCCGAGGCGGTGCGGAACTGCAGCAGCGCGATGTCCTCGCGCTCGGCGATCGCGCTGGAGAGCTGCGGCTGCACCTCGACGATGTCGGATTCGGTGAACCAGCGGATCAGGTCGATATCGTGCACGGCCAGATCGATGACGACGCCGACATTCGACATCCGCGGCGGAAATGGCCCGACCCTGGTGATGCCGATGGAAAGGATGTCCTCGCCCGAGATCGCCTGCTTGATCGCCGCAACCGCCGGATTGAAGCGCTCGACATGGCCGACCATCAGCGTGACACCGGCGCGCTGCGCAGCATCGACGATGTCCCGCCCCTCCTCGACCGTGGGCGCAATCGGCTTCTCGACCAGAATATGGATCTTGCGCGCGATGCAGGCGAGCGCGACCTCATGATGCAGATGGGTCGGGGCCGCGATCGTGACCGCATCGACGCCCTCGGCCAGCAATTCTTCGAGACCCTCGAAAGCGCGGCAGCCTGCGAGTTCGGTGGCGCGCAGGCGATGCTCCGGCAGCGGGTCGACGATGCCGACCAGCGTGACGCCGGGCAGCCCCGCCAGCACGCGGGCATGGTTGCTGCCCATCACGCCGGCACCGATCACGCCAACGCGCAAGTCAGGCGTGGCGCCGGCTTTCACATCCGACCCGGACCCTTTGGAACTCATATTGTCGACCCCAACAAACCAATCCCCCAGTACTGCCCCGGCGGTTCTCTAGCACGCCGCCACAAATGTGGCGAACGCCATCCTCGCTATCCGGACACGTTTTGATTCAAAGAGTTACAGCCCAGAAACACTGAGAGAAGCGCATTGGCGGGGCTCATCGGGGGCTTAGGCCACCGCAATATGGAGGAATTAAGTGCTTCGGCCGAGGCTGTGGGAGCCCGTCCTGCCTAACCGCCGGACAGGCTTTCCCGCAGCCGTATGACCTGAGGCCGCAACTGCTCGCAGGCGAGTTCGCGCTCGAATCGAACCACATCCTCGCGTGACTGGCTGGCGCGTAGCTTGGCCAAGGTGGCCCTCTCCTCGTCACAGCTTCGGACCTGGACAATCGGCGCGGGCTGCGCCGGCTTCGCCCCTGATGGCGCGGACTGAGCGGATTGAAGGGTTGGCGGATTGGCCGCAACCGACGGCTCGTCCGGTTTCGCCACTTCCTTCGCGATTTCCTTGGGCAGGCTCTCGCGCAGCCGCACGATTTGCGGGCGCAACCGCTCGCAGCTGAGGTCACGCTCCAGCGCGGCCAGATCGGCGTGCGAGGGATTGGCGCGGATCTTGGCAAGCCTGGCTTCGTCCTTTTTGCATTCGGGTGCCGGTGCGACAGTCGCAACGGCGACCTTCGGTTCCGGCGGCTTCGGGGCGGCTTCCTGTTTCGGGGCGGCCGGCGGCGGCGGTGGCGCAATAACCAAGGCCGGCGGCGGGGCAATTTTTTCAACGACAGGCTTGATCTGGGCAGCGATGGCCGGCGCCGCGTTGGCGACCGCCGAGAGGCTTTCCCGCAACCGCAGGATCTGGGCACGCAATTTCTCGCAGCTCAGGCTCCGTTCCAATTCGGTGACCGCCTCGATCGACGGGTTGCTGCGCAACTGCGCCAGCATGGCGCTGTCGCGATCACAGGGATCGGCAGGCGCCGGCGCGGCGTCAGTCGGCGGCAGCGTCCGGATGTCGGTCGATATGCCGGCGAGCGACGGACTGGTCGGCTCCTTCCGATCGATCGCGGCGATCTTGGTCCGCGCCTGCTCGGCCAGCAATTGCGCAGCCTCTTCACGCAGCTTGCGCTCCCGCTCGGCCGCGAGCTTCACGCGTTGCTCTTCCTGGGCCTTGGCGGCTTCCCGCTCCTTGCGCTCCTTCTCGGCCACGAGCCGCAAGCGCTGCTCTTCCTGCGCCTGCGCGGCCTCGCGTTCCTTGCGAACCTTCTCGGCTGCCGCCTGCGCGCGAAGGGTCTCCTGCTTGCGCAGCGCTTCTTCCTGCTCGGCCAATTTGCGCATCATCGCTTCGCGTTCGGCCTTGCGCTGCTCTTCCGCAAGCCTTGCCGCTTCCCGCTGACGGGCCTCCTGGTTCTGGCGTTCGCGAATGGCGGCCTCGATGCGCTGGATGCGGTTTTGCGCCTCCGGCACGTAGCTCGACGTCGAGAACTTGGCGATGAAGTCCTGCAGCACCGCGGGATCGGGCGAGTCCTTGATCTTGTCGAACGCGATCCGGTCGGTCTGGTTGAGGTAGTAATTGCTCAGCAGCGACACGTAGGTTTCCGGGCGCTGGCGGCCGCCGGTCTGGGCGTTGACGTCGGCGGCGACGCGGCGGAACAATTGTTCGATTTCGAGGCCGGGCTCCTTGAGCCGCTTCAGGAAGGCGCTGGTGAACGGGCTGTTGCGGCCGTCGCCGTCGGCGGCGACTTCATCCGCCGCGGTGGAATAGGCCACCACCATGCCCTGGGCCTTGTCGATCTTGGCGAGCCCGCCGCGCACCGCATCGATGGCGCGGCTGTCACCGGACTTCTTCTTGCGGCGAAGCGCGTTGACGATCGGATTGTTGCGGCACGCATCGAGGATCACGATCTTGACGCCGTCGCCGCGGTCGAGCGCGGCGCGCACGTCGTCGAGCGGCGTCATCTGGTAGCGGAAGCTGATCTCGTCCTCGACTTCGGCGTCGGTCGGCATCAGGAAGTTGCGGCCCTGATACTGGACGGCATGACCGGCGTAATAGAACAGCGCGGCGTCGGCGTCGGTCGCCAGCCTGGCGAATTTGGCCATGTTCAGGTCGAGATCGCGCTTGTTGGCGTCGATCGCCTGCAACACTTCGAAACCGACCCCGCGGAGTGCCGCGGCAACGTCCGTGGCGTCGTTCTTCGGATTGGCCAGGAACAGGCTCGCATTGCTGTAGTTCGAGTTGCCTACAACCAGCGCAACGCGCCGGTCAGCCTTCGCAACGCTGATCGAACAGGTCAGCAGCACGAGACTATACAGAGCTGCAATCCAGATCGGACGACGTGTGCTCATATCAGGCTCCGGAACTGCCCCCTTTAGTAATAGCGACGATATTTGCGATACTTCCTCTTCGCAGGCGGACGACCGTTGGCGGTGACCGTGACCGTGATCGGTTCCGACAGCAACGGCGGATCGTGCGGGATGTGGAGCTCGTCGGCGAGCAGCAATCGCAGCGTATGCTTGCCGAGCGGCAGCGTGATCTTGGCTTCGGTCTGGCCGGCCCCGAAATGCAGATGATTGAAGTCGGCGGGAATCGGCAGGTCGAGGTTCGGAACGTCGGTATCGATCAGCAAATGGTGGTGACCGGTGTTGACCTTCTCGAAGCCGGCGGGTGCAACGCCCATGCCGATCAGGCCGAAACGGATGACCGGGTTCGGCGTGACATAGCCGCGATTCTTCGGAAAGACGAAATATACCTTGGCGCCTTCAGGAGATTTTTTGCGGCCCGCGCTGGCGGGGGTTGTCGTGGCGGGCGCCGCGGCAGATGCCGACGCCGCAGGCACCTGGGAGGCCGCAACCACGCGAATCTTGATCCGCTCGGAGATCACCGGAATCGTATTCGGAATGTGGTCCTTGTCGCCCAGCACCAGCTGCAGCGTGTGCTCGCCTTCCGGCAAGGTCACTTCGGCCTCGGTTTGCCCCGCGCCAAAATGCAGATGATTGAAGTCGCTCGGGATCGGCTGATCGAGCGGCGGCAGCTCGGTGTCGATCAGCAAATGGTGGTGTCCGGCGTTCGCCTTGTCGGAGCCGGCGGGCGCGACGCCCATGCCTTTGAGGCCGAAATTCACGGTGAAGGTGGTCGGTACCGTCTGACCATCCTTGAGGCCAACAAAGTAAACCGCTGCACCCGGGGGAGAGGGATTGGGACCACCAACCGGCTTTTGTTGTCCGTGGCTCGGTCCGATCGTTCCTGCCAGCATCAAAAGCGAAACAGCAATTCCGGTCGATACTTTCGAGAACACGCGCACACCTCCTAAAATCAGACAGGCCGGCTGCCAAAATCTCAAATAACTCAAGAACTGAAATGCGTCTGTGAAATAGTACACTGGATTTGCGCCATTGAATATCGTCCCCTGCCCTCAGGCGGACCACACCCTTGCGCCCAAGCTCTCGTCGATTTGATTATGGAATGAGGCGAGCTGGAGTATTATAATACCACCAAACTAACTGACGATAGCGACACTGCGACTTTTGATTTTATGGAGTGTTGCGGGCACGATGGACCGACAGGCGGCGCGCGGGACGACCGGCGCAATTGAGGCCGAGGGTACGATGTTCAGATTTTTTGCTTTTTTGATATTTCTGCTCGCGGCCGGACCGGCCGCCGCCCAGTCGGCCGCACCGCCCGAACCGGGCGAGCTGTTCCGAGATTGTCCGGATTGCCCGGAAATGGTGGTGGTGCCATCAGGCGAGTTTGACATGGGCGGCAAGGACAGCCCGTACGAGGCGCCGCAGCACCGGGTCACCATTGCCAAGAACTTCGCCATCGAACGGCGCGAAACCAGTTTCGCCGAGTGGGATGCGTGCGTCTCGGACGGCAAATGCAGGCACCGGCCGGACGATCGCGGCTGGGGTCGCGGCGATCAGCCGGTCATCGACGTGAGCTGGGAGGACGCCAAGGCGTTTGTTCTGTGGCTGACGCAGAAGACCGGCCGCAACTACCGCCTGCCAAGCGAGGCCGAATGGGAGTATGCGGCGCGGGCCGGCACCACGACCACCTACTGGTGGGGCAAAGAGGTCGGCAAGTCGAACGCCAATTGCGACAATTGCGGCGACTCGCTGCGCCGGACGATGCGGACCGGATCCTACCGGCCGAACGGCTTCGGGCTCTACGACACATCCGGCAACGTCTACGAATGGGTCGAGGATTGCTGGAACGACAATTACAAGAATGCGCCCAAGGACGGCTCCGCCTGGACGCAAGGACAATGCCGCCAGCGCGTGCTGCGCGGCGGATCGTTCGCCAACAAGGCCAATACGGTCACCTCGGCGGCGCGTTACCGCTACGATCTCGACGTGCGCTATTTCGCCAACGGTTTTCGCGTCGTGCGGGACGTTCAGTAGTCCTTCGGTTCTGCTTCGATCAGAACCGAGTTTGCGCCAGGGACAATAAACCCGCTTTCTCGGTCACGTCTTTTTTGCTCTTTGACGGTTTGTTCAGGCGCCACCTCATGACGCCATTCCTCGCATTGATACTGTGGTCGTCGATCTGCCGCTCGCGGCTGGAGCTTTCTTCCGCAGCAATATTGGTGCTTAATCCCGTCATGGCGTTCACGATCAGACAGCTTCAGTTCTTTGTCGCGGTGGCCGAGGCCGGCACGGTTTCCCATGCCGCGCAAGCGCTGTCGATCTCGCAATCGTCCGTCACCGAGGCGATCAAGGAGCTCGAGGCCGATCTGAACGTCAAGCTATTTGAGCGTCACCCGCGCGGCCTGTCTATTACCCACAAAGGCCATCAGCTCCTGCGCCACGCGACGCGCATCCTGACGGATATCTCCGATGCACGCAGGAGCTTCTCCGAGCAAGCTTCGAACCGTGGTGGCCGCCTACAGCTCGGCGTTACCTCGCTCGTCGCCGGCTACGTGCTCTCGGATCTTCTGGCGCGCTATCGCCGTGCGTTTCCGTCGGTTGAGGTCCACGCCATCGAAGACAACGGCGACTACCTCGAGCACCTCTTGATCGGCGGCGAACTGGATGTTGCCGTCATGGTGGTGTCGAACCTGCGCGACCGCCTCGCAATCGACGCCGAGATCGTCGAAGTCTCGCCCTATCGTTTGTGGCTGCCGCTCGGACATTCACTTGCAAGCGCCGACAGCATCGCGCTTGCAGACATTCTCTCTGAGCCCCTTATCATGCTGACAATTGATGAGGTGGAGGAAAATACGGGCAAACTGCTCGCCGCATTCGGAACCCGCCCCAAGATTGCTTTCCGCACGCGATCCGTCGAGGCGGTGCGCAGCCTGGTCGCCACGGGCGCCGGACTCGCACTGCTGCCCGATCTTGTCTACCGGCCCTGGTCTCTGGAAGGCGATCGCATCGAGTCGCGCGACGTCTCCGGCTCACTGCCGGCAGTTCAAATCGGCATGACGTGGCGGCGCGGGTCAGGTCTCACGCAAAATGCGCGCGACTTCATAGGCATAGCGCAAGGCCAGCGCAGCGCACGGCAGCGACCATAACGGCACGCTATCGGAAAAAGCGAAACCCGCCCTCTGATAAATGAATTTGCGAAAGCTTGCATTTCCCGACACGCTCTGTGCGAGGACCGTGCTGCCTCGAAAATGCAGCCGCCTGGACCTGGGAGGTGTTGATGAAGTCGATACTCGCATTGCTGAGTGGCGTTACGTTGACGCTGGCGCTTGCGAATCCATCCGCGGCGCAAATCAAGGAAATCGGGAAGGCCGAAGGGCAACTTACCATCGTCGCCTGGCCGGGCTATATCGAGCGCGGCGAGACCGACAAGAAGTTCGATTGGGTCACAAAATTCGAGCAAGCTTCCGGTTGCAAAGTCAATGTAAAGACCGCCAACACCTCCGACGAGATGGTGGCGTTGATGAATGAAGGCGGCTTCGACCTCGTGACCGCATCTGGCGACGCCTCATTGCGGCTCGTTGCCGGCAAGCGGGTGCAACCGATCAATATCAGCCTCATCAAGAGTTGGGGAACAATCGACGAGCGCCTCAAGAAGGCGCCTTGGCATACGGTCGACGGCGTGCACTACGGCGTTCCCTACATGTGGGGGCCGAACGTTCTGATGTACAACACCAAAGTCTTCAAGGACCCGCCGAAGAGCTGGAAGGTGGTATTCGAGGAGATGGCGTTGCCGGATGGCAAACCGAACAAGGGGCGCGTTCAGGCCTATGACGGCCCCATCCACATTGCAGACGCGGCGCTCTATCTCATGACGCACAAGCCCGATCTTGGCATCAAGAGCCCTTATGAGCTGAACGACGCGCAGTACAAGGCCTCGCTCGAACTCTTGCGCGCACAGCGCAAGCTGGTCGGCCGATATTGGCACGATGCCTTCATCCAAATCGACGATTTCAAGAACGAAGGCGTTGTCGCGTCGGGCTCGTGGCCATTCCAGGTCAACCTGCTCAAGAGCCAGAATCAACCGGTCGCATCGTCGATCCCGGACGAGGGTGTCACCGGGTGGGCCGACACGACCATGATGCACGTCGACTCACGTAATCCGAACTGCTCATACATGTGGATGGAGCATTCGCTTGCATCCAACCTGCAGAGCGACCTCTCGGCCTGGTTCGGGGCCAATCCGGCGGTTCCGGCGGCGTGCACGGACGGACGCGGAATGCAGACCAAAGAGGGCTGCTCGACAAATGGCTTCGACAACTTCTCGAAGGTTCGCTTCTGGACGACGCCAACAACGAAATGCGCGACGCAGGGCGACAAGTGCGTGCCCTACTACCGCTGGGTCTCGGACTACATCGGCGTCATCGGAGGGCGTTGAAGCCTGATGCCGCGGTGCAAGTCCGCAGCAAAGGTGGCCAGGCGCGACGAACCCTTAAGGGTTGCCGCGACTGGCCACGAGATCTCAAGCGCGTGCTGGCCACCGACGGGCGCCGTAGGCCGAGCGCCGGATCATACAAGCAACGCGGGCAAAGCATGATCGCCGCCGTTTCATTCGAGAACGTATCGCGCCATTTCGGCAGCGTAAAAGCGGTCGACTCGGTCGACCTGGAGGTACAGCCCGGCGAGTTCTTCGCCATGCTCGGGCCATCCGGGTCGGGTAAAACCACCTGTCTTCGCCTCATCGCTGGTTTCGAACATCCAACCGCGGGCGCCATCTCGATCTTCGGCGAACGCGCCGAGGGCGTTCCGCCGTATCGGCGCAACGTCAACACCGTGTTCCAGGACTACGCACTGTTCCCGCATATGAATGTACTGGACAATGTGGCCTACGGACTGAAGGTGAAAGGTGTCTCCAAGACAGAGCGGATACGGACTGCGGAGGACGCGCTGGCGCTCGTCCGCTTGCCGGGCTACGGCACGCGTAAGCCTGGGCAGCTTTCCGGAGGGCAACGCCAGCGTGTTGCGCTCGCGCGTGCGCTCATCAACCGGCCCAAGGTTCTGCTGCTGGACGAACCGCTTGGCGCGCTCGACCTTAAACTGCGCGAGAACATGCAGGAAGAGCTGAAGGCGCTGCAGAAATCGCTCGGGATCACTTTCATCTTCGTAACGCATGACCAGGGCGAAGCTCTGTCGATGGCGGATCGCGTCGCAGTCTTCAACGATGGTCGCATCATGCAAGTAGGCACGCCGCAGGACATCTACACTCGCCCGGCTTCCCGGTTCGTGGCCGATTTCGTCGGCTCCTCCAATGTTGTGCCGCCGGACTTCGTCAAACGGCATTGCCAGCGTGACGGCTGGGGAAGCCTAAGGCCGGAGGCGATCCGCGTGAGCACCCAGGCCAACGGCAAGGGCATCCCGGCGCGCGTGGTGTCGGTGAGCTATATCGGCGCGGCGACGCGCCTCGGATTGGACGCGGAAGGATTGCGGCTGCATGCGACGGTACCGGCCGGCGTGACCGTGCCGGAGCAGGGAGCGGACGTCGTCCTTTCCTTTGGCGCCAACGCGCTGCATGTGATGGAGGCCGACGTATGAGCGATACGGTTGCGCTGAGCGATCGGAGCGCGCCGGCGGTTCTCACCGCGCGCAACGGCGTGCTGGGCGCCCTGTCCGATCTCTTCTGGCGCAAGCCAAAGCTGCTGCTGTTTCTCATGCTGCTGCCGCCGGTTCTGTGGCTCGGCATTGTCTACCTCGGCTCGCTGTTTGCGCTTCTGCTGCAGAGCTTCTTCTCGATCGATGAATATTCGGGGATGATCAAGCGTGAGTTCACGCTGAAAACCTACGGCGAACTGCTGCAGCCCTCCAACCTGGACATCATGATTCGTACCGTCGTGATGGCCACGCTGGTGACGATCGCATCCGCCGTCGTCGCGTTTCCGATCGCCTACTATGCGGCCCGGTATGCCCGCGGCAAGTGGAAGGCATTGTTCTATCTCGGAATCATGCTGCCGCTGTGGTCGAGCTATCTGGTCAAGATCTATGCCTGGAAGCTCATCCTCTCAAAGGAAGGCATTCTCAACTGGGCTCTTGCAAAGCTGCACCTGACGAGCCTGCTCGAGGCTTGGCTGGCGCTGCCGATCGTCGGCGGCAACTCGTTGTCGGTGTCGTCCACGGGCACGTTCATCGTTTTCGTCTATGTCTGGCTGCCTTTCATGATCTTGCCAATCCAGGCGTCACTTGAGCGCATTCCCGTCAGCCTCATTGAGGCGTCGGCCGATCTGGGAGCCTCGCCAGGGCGTAGTTTCTGGAACGTGATCTTCCCGCTGGCGTTGCCGGGCGTCGCCGCAGGATCGATCTTTACGTTCTCTCTGACGCTTGGCGACTACATCATTCCGAAAATCATAGGCACCTCGCACCTGTTCATCGGGCAGGCTGTCTACGCCCATCAGGGAACAGCCGGAAACATCCCGCTCGCCGCCGCATTCACTGTCGTGCCGATCGTGGTCATGGGCCTCTATCTGTGGATGGCCAAGCGCATGGGGGCGTTCGATGCGATCTGATCGCAAAGCATCCGCGCCGTTCGGGCTGAAGGTGGCGACCGCCTGCGGCCTTCTGTTCTTGCACGTGCCGATTCTCCTGATCTTTGTGTACGCATTCACCACTGAAGACAAAACCTACCAATGGCCGCCGCCCGGCTTTACGACACAGTGGCTCGGGGTAACCTGGAATCGGCCCGACGTTTGGGAGGCGCTGACGGTGTCCGTGAAAGTCGCGGCGATCGCAACCCTGATCGCGATCGTGCTCGGAACATTGTGCGCTGCTGCGGTGAGCGGCTCGCGCTTTTTCGGCCGCGAGGTCATATCACTCCTCATCATCCTGCCGATCGCGTTGCCCGGCATCATCACCGGCATCTCGTTGCGGTCGGCCTTCTCGCTGATGGATATTCCGTTCTCAACGTGGACCATCGTGCTCGGCCACGCCACGTTCTGCGTGGTCGTCGTCTACAACAACGCGGTCGCGCGCTTCCGCCGCACGTCCGGCTCGCTGATCGAGGCATCGTACGATCTCGGCGCCGACGGCTTTCAGACCTTCCGCCATGTCATTCTGCCGAATATCGGTACGGCGCTGCTCGCGGGCGGGATGCTGGCCTTTGCGCTGTCGTTTGACGAGGTGATTGTCACCACCTTCACGGCTGGGCAGCAACAGACACTGCCGATCTGGATGCTGGAAGAACTCGTGCGGCCGCGTCAGCGGCCGGTCACGAACGTGGTGGCGATGGTTGTGGTGCTCGTGACGCTGATCCCGATCGTCGCCGCCTACTACCTGACGCGCGAGGGCGATCAAGTCTCGGGCGCGGGCAAATAGAAAATGCAGAAAGGAGACTGGGCTATGGATATGGCGATGCTGATCGGCTCGAAGCTCGAAAAGGGAGCCGAAACCGAAGAGCCGATCTTCAATCCGCGCACTGGAGAGATTGTGCTGCAGATGCCCGAGGCCTCGCTGCAGCAGATCGAGGCCGCAATCCTTTCCGCCGAGAAAGCGTTTGCGACCTGGTCGCGCACGACACCTGCACAGCGCTCGGCCTATCTCTTGCGCATCGCCGACCGTATCGAGGCAGAGGCTAACGAGTTTGCCAAGCTCGAGGCGCTCAACTGCGGCAAGCCGATCAACGCCGTGCTCAACGACGAACTGCCCGCGATCGTCGACTGCTACCGGTTCTTCGCCGGCGCAGTCCGTACCATGCCCGGGGCAATCGCCGGAGAATATCTCGCAGGCTTCACGTCGATGATCCGCCGCGACCCGATCGGCATCGTCGCATCCATCGCGCCGTGGAACTATCCGCTGATGATGATGGCCTGGAAGCTCGCGCCAGCCATCGCCGGAGGCAATACGGTGGTGTTCAAGCCCTCCGAGCAGACGCCGCTGACAGCGCTCAAACTAGCCAAAATCCTGGCAGACATCTTGCCCGAAGGAGTGGTCAACGTCGTGCTCGGCCGCGGCGAGACAGTCGGCAACGCGCTGATCAACCACCCCAAGGTCAACATGATCTCGATCACGGGCGACGTCGCAACCGGCAAGAAAGTGTTGCAGGCGGCGGCAAAGTCGGTGAAGCGCACACATCTGGAGCTTGGCGGCAAAGCCCCCGTCATCGTTTTCGACGATGCCGATCTCGCGGCCGTGGTGACCGGATTGCGCGCCTTCGGCTACTACAATGCCGGCCAGGATTGCACAGCCGCCTGCCGCATCTATGCCGGCAAGGGGATTTACGACAAGCTGGTTGCGGATCTCTCGTCTGCCGTTTCAACGATCAAGTACGATCGCGCGGACGACACCGAAAACGAGATTGGCCCCTTGATCTCGCAGCGTCAGCTCTATCGTGTCGCAAGCTTTGTCGAGCGTGCGTCGGAACTCAAACATGTCGCCATCACGACCGGCGGCAAGGTCGGTGGGGGCCAGGGCTTCTACTACCAGCCGACCGTCGTCGCGGGCGCAGTGCAAAACGACGAGATCGTGCGGCGTGAAGTTTTCGGGCCGGTGGTGTCGGTCACTCGGTTCACAGAAGTCGATGATGCGGTCGCTTGGGCCAATGACAGCGACTATGGGCTGGCCTCGTCGGTATGGACGAAGGACGTGGGACGCGCAATGGCGACTGCGGCTCGGCTGCAATATGGCTGCACCTGGATCAACACACATTTCATGCTGACCAACGAGATGCCGCATGGCGGGGTCAAACAGTCGGGTTACGGCAAAGACATGTCGCTCTACGCATTGGAAGACTACACGGCCGTGCGCCATGTAATGGTCGCGCACGGGTAGTGGCACGGGTTGTTTTGCCTTGGATCCGCACCACCGCCTAGAGGCGGCCGTGTTCCTGATGGCACACTGGCCTGGGCTGTATGTCGGCATCGATGACCAATGCGGCGGTCTCCGCGCGCAAGGGGAATGCGATCTCGCGAGCTGTCGGCGTGACTACGCAGATCTACGCCGACCGCGCCGAAATTCAGAGATTTTGGACATCGAAGGCCGACGCTACGTCGACTTCGCCGGCGGCATTGCCATTGATCCGGCCCGGGTCGCCGCGATTACGCTGCCTGCGATGACGAACGCTGGAATTTCCGATTCCCCAAGCTCAACAAAGGCCTCCAGTCTTCCTTGGCCGCATACCAAATCGTATCTGACGCCTTGCTCGTCCTCCCGCCTAGACTACGTGCGCTGATAATCATCCTCGATGCGGATGATGTCGTCCTCGCCGAAATAGCTGCCGGTCTGGACCTCGATCAGCTCCAGCTGGATCTTGCCGGGATTCTCCAGCCGGTGCACCGCGCCGATCGGGATGTAGATCGATTCGTTTTCGTGCACGGTCTTGACCAGTTCGTTGACGGTGACGCGCGCGGCGCCCCGCACCACGATCCAGTGCTCGGAACGGTGATGGTGCTTCTGCAGCGAGAGCCGCCCGCCCGGCTTGACGATGATGCGCTTGACCTGGTGACGCTCGCCATTGTCCACCGACTGATAGGAGCCCCAGGGCCGGTGCACCTTGATGTGATCTTCGGTCACCTGCGGCGCCACGTTCTTCAATGTGGCGACCAGCCGCTTCAGTCCGTTGGCGTCCTTTTGCCTGGATACCAGCACCGCGTCCTGCGTTGCGACCACCACGAGGTCATCGACGCCTTCGAGTGCGACCAGCGCGCGGTCGGTCGTCACGTTGCAATTACGCGAATCCTCGAACACGGCCGCACCGCGTGCGGCGTTGCCCTGCCCGTCCTTGTCGGACAATTCCCACACCGCATGCCAGGAGCCGACATCGGACCAGCCGCAGGCGACCGGCACCACGGCGGTACGCGAGGTCTTCTCCATCACCGCGTAGTCGATCGAGATCGACTTGGCGGAAGCGAACGTATCGGTGTCGAGCTTGATGAAGCCGAGGTCGCTGCCGGCGTTGGCGACGGAATCGGCGACGGCCTGAACGCTGGCGGTATCGACCTTACGGTATTCGTCGAGCAACACCGCGGCGCGGAACATGAAGTTGCCGCTGTTCCAGAGATAGCCCGATTTGACATAGCCCGCTGCCGTTTCGGCGTCGGGCTTCTCGACGAATTTTGCCACCGCGCGAACCTGCCCCGAGATGACATCGCCCGGGCTGATGTAGCCATATTCGGTGGCGGGACGCTCGGGCTGCACGCCGAAGGTCACGATGTGCCCGGCTTGCGCAGCCGTCAGACCTTCACGGCAGGCGGCGACGAAGGCTGCGGTATCGCGCACCACGTGATCGGCCGCCAGCGCCAGAATGATCGCATCCTTGTCGCGCGTTTGCGCAAAGGCGGCGCCGGCCGCGATCGCAGGCCCGGAATCGCGCCGCATCGGCTCCAGCAGCACGTCGGCCTCCAGGCCGATCTCCGCCAATTGCTCGAGCACCATGAAACGGTAGGCGTTGTTGGTGATGATGACAGGACGCTCGAACAGCGCCGCGTCCGATACCCGGATCAGCGTATCCTGAAACGTCGAACGCGCCCCGAACAAGGGCAGGAACTGCTTCGGATGCACCTCGCGCGAGGCCGGCCACAGCCGGGTTCCAGCGCCGCCGCACATGATCAATGGAATGATTCGTCGGTTCATCGGTGCCTCAAGCTTCGTAGTGATCGCGATACCAGGCGACAAATTTGGCTATGCCGTCTTCGATCGATGTCTGCGGCCGAAAATCGACGTCGCGCATTAGATCGTCTTTACCGGCATAGGTCGTCAGCACATCTCCGGGCTGCGTCGGTAACATCTCTTTTTTCGCCGCGCGGCCCATTGCCCTCTCCAGAACCGCCACGACGAGCAAGTGGCCTTCCGGCCGGTTGTTGCCGATATTGTATTTCGCACAGGCGCGCCGCCGACCTCGACATTCCCGGGCACGTAATCGATCAGCCGCAATATGCCATGCGTCAGTCATCGACATAGGTCAAGTCGCGCTGCATCTCACCATGGTTAAAGAGTTTGATCGGGGTGCCTGCCATAACCGCCTTTGTAAACAGGAAGAATCGCCATATCCAGCCGGCTCCCCGGCCCATACACGGTAAAAAAACCGTAATTCCCTTCACCGGACCCCACTACAGATGGCTCCAGGAATTCGGCATCCATTCTTTGGCCTTTTTCGTCGCTGCATAGAGACTCACCGGATGATCCGTTTTGTCATCGACCGAAAATGGCAATTTGGTGTTGGCATCGTAAACGGAAGATGTAGGCGCATAGATCGGGCGCGCAAACGGCGCTGCATCCGAAACGCGCGTCAGAGTGTCCTGAACAGGTCGAGCGCTTGCCGTGCAGCGGCCGAAACTGCTTCGGCCGAACCTCGCGCGAGGCCGGCCACAACCGCACTCCGGCACGGCCGCACATGATCAGAGGGTGATTGTCGGGTCATGGGCGCCTACCGGGCTCAGATTCTGGATAGTCACGATATCGAAGCGGGCGACGCCCTCGATCGTCGTGAATGGCCTACGTCGCGAGCGGGATCTTCGGCCGGGCGGTATCGGCAGCAGTTCTCGCTTTACCGATTTCCCAGCGCCGCTTCGAGCACCGTTACCACGTGCAAGAGGCCTTCGGCCGATTGTTGCCGATATTGTAGATTTTCCACGGCGTCGCGCTCAAGCTTGAATCGGGCGCTTCGGAGTTCCAGACCGGTGGGGGCGGACCACTCAGGAGGCGAACGATGGCTCGCGCGGTGAAGTCACGCGGCCCCGCCGTTCCACCTCGAATACTCGATTGAATCGACCAGCTCGCGTTAATGGTTTCGATACCGCGCCCTGAGAAAATAACCGTTCGCACACCTGCTCCAGCGACGTTGCCCACTTCCGGTCGGAGCCAGGCGAGCGAATATTGACGCAAACAAAAAGTTCGGTGTGGTAATGTGGCACTGCGGTTTTCGGCCTCGTTGGGCTAGGATAGCAACCTAGATGTGCGAACAATGCGGCAACCCCCTCCATGTGGCCGCCGCAACTGACGGCGGCGTCAGTAGCTTTGCTCCGACTGCAAATCTCGATCCGACACAGGCTGGGGCGCGGATCACCCGTGATAATCTCCACTGGGGCAGCGGATCGTTGGGGACCGCCGTCGGACCAATCACCTTCGGCTTCCGCGCCAGCGCCCCAACCTATAACTCGTCCAGTAACGAAGCAGGCACCTTCAGCCTTTTCACCGCCCAGGAAATGGCCGCCGTCGAATCCACCATGCGAATGTGGTCGAACGTCGCGAATATCTCGTTCACGGAGGTCAACGCCGGGGGTTACACCAACAGCGCGACGATCCTGTTCGGCAACTATCGTTCGACGACCGACGGTGCGCAGGCGTTCGCCTATTACCCATCGTCGAACAATCAGAGCGCCACCAGCTTCCAAGGCGATGTCTGGCTTAACACGGCCTATCAAAGCACGACCAACCTGCGCCCCGGCTCATACGATCTCATTACGATAATCCATGAGATTGGCCATGCGCTGGGGCTCGAGCACCCCGGAGATTACAACGCCGGGCCCGGCCAGACCATCACCTATGGCAACAGCGCGCAATATGTGGAGGATACCCGGCAGTACAGCGTGATGAGCTATTTCAATGCCTCCTACACGGGAGCGAACCACGTCTACAACGGTCAAACGGTCTATGCCTCGACTCCGCTGCTCGACGACATCGCTGCCATCCAGAGGCTTTACGGCGCCAACACCAGTTTTGCCACCGGCAGCACGACCTACGGGTTCCATAGTAATGCCGATGCGGCCTTCCAGCTCACCTCTTCGACCCAACAGGTTGTGTTCTCGATCTGGGATGGCGGCGGCGGTGACACGCTGGACTTGTCCGGGTATTCCTCCAGCCAGCTCATCGACCTTCGTCCCGGGACCTTCTCTAACGTCGGCGCGCTGACGAAGAATGTTTCGATCGCACTTGGCACCGTCATCGAAAACGCCATCGGCGGCGGCGGTAGCGACACCATCTATGAGAACGGCGCCAACAACGTCATCGATGGCGGCGCTGGGACCGATACGCTCATCTTGTCCGGAACAAGCTTCCAATATCTGGCCACGTTCAATCAGAATGGCACCATCACGCTGACCGACGCGCGGGCCGGATCGCCCGATGGCACGGACACGGCCATCAACATCGAGTATTTTCAGTTTTCCGACGGCACGTTTACCGGCGCCCAGCTCATCCCGCCGACAACCCATGCCGTCGTCCAGACCGACTCCGGCAACAATCCCTGGTCATCAATCACAACCATTCTGGACGATCAGAACAGAATCTACGAAATCAACACCGTCTACGACAGCGGAGTGAAGAATTTACATCAATACGATCCACTCAATCGCTACGCCTGGACTGATCTCGAGACGGTCGTCGATGCGCAAGGTCGCACCACGTCGGTAACTTATAATAATGACGACGGCACACATCGTGCGATCGACTTTGACGTAGCTAATCAAGAGCGCTATGCCGACATCCAGGTTCACTATTACAACAATCCCTATCGACCGATCTCCATCACCTATGATTTCGATGATGGAACCCACAAGATCTATGACTATGCGGTGGGAAGCCAAACATCGACGTTGGCTGATATCTGGGAACTGGATGCGCAGAATCGCCGCACCACGGTTATATACCAATATGCTGACAACTCATCGGTGCTGTACGAGTACGACGTTCTCGGACAACAGAGCTACAGCAGCATCGTTTGGAATTTCGACGACACCGGCAGCCGAACCAGCGTGACGTACGTCCAGCGCGACGGCAGCCAGATCGTTTATAACTACGACCCGCATGATCTGTTCTCGTGGACCACAACCGTGACCTACAAGAACGCGGCCGGAAACGTGACGACTTCTCAGGTAAACTACTCGGCCCCGGCCGCCACGGTCTCGTCTGACAGCTTCCACTTCTCCAATCTTGCCATGCCCGCGGCGATGAATGGAAATGCAGCGCTGATCGAGCAATTTGATCTTCTCGTCAACCCTCATGCGGGCCCGGCGGTTTACGAGGCGTTCGACGTACTGGGCGCAGGTCTGGCAGGCGTGCACGTCGACGAATTCAAGTTCGTCCCATCTGAATTCCACCTCGTATAGCCGCCCTCGCCAGCGAGGTGGAAAACCGGTGCACTGGACGTGCGCCGGCCGGAGCGGTGTGGAATTCCTCGTCTTGCAAACCGCGCAAGGTCCAGACCCTCGACCCGGACCCGCCGGATCGGAATCGCAAGTTCCGGTATTCGAAGGTGAGCGCGATTGAACGCATTTGACGCACACCGTCAATTGACGCGACTGCAACCAATATGGCATCCTAGAAGTATGTCGGTAGCCGCCTTGGACCAGAAAAACGCCCGCTTTTGGGATGAGCTGTGCGGCTCGGAGATGGCGAAGCATCTCGGCGTCACGGATAGCTCGCAAGCCTCACTCAAGCGGTTCGACGACTGGTTTTTCGGCCACTATCCGTATCTGCCCCTGCTGATCCCGTTCCATGAAATGGGCGACAAGGATGTACTCGAGATTGGCCTCGGCTACGGAACGGTGGCCCAGCGCCTCGCGGAACGGAGCGGGACTTACACCGGCCTCGACATCGCGCTCGGCCCGGTCGCGATGGCAAACGATCGGCTGCGGCAGATTGGGCGAGACCAGACGGCGCAACAGGGGTCTGTTCTCTCCGCTCCATTTCCAGACGATCGTTTTGATATGATAGTGACGATTGGGTGCCTCCATCACACCGGAGATCTGGCGAAAGGAATCGACCAGTGTTACCGGATGCTGCGCCCCGGCGGACGGCTGATCGTCATGGTGTACAACGCCTATTCGTTCCGGCGTTGGCACGACGCTCCGCGCGCGACGGCTGGGCTGTGGTTGAGTGAACGATTCGGGCACCGCGGCGCGTTCGACACGCGACCGAAGGACCGCGGCATCTATGACGCCAATTTGGCCGGCGAGGTCGCCCCGCATCTCGATGTCGTTTCGGTTACCTCGCTGCGGCACATGTGCCGCCGCTTCGGAAGCTTCAAGGCGATCCGGCAGAACATAACGACGGACTGGCCGTTCCGGCGTCGGACGCGCAATGACCTCCTGCTCACCTGCTGGCCGCGCATCGGCGGCCTCGACATCTACATGACCGCGGTCAAGTAGCGCGGTCCGTACCCTATGGTGCTGGTCCTGGTCAGTACCTACAAAGCGCGCGCCTAAGATTGGCGCCCTACTTTGCTGCGAGGCTCGGAAACAGGCCAGCGCCCGGATTTGCGAATCTTTCTATCTTGACCATCTTTTGGCAGCGGCCCTAGTTTGGATCTCATGACGGGCAACCAGGCAACCATCGATGTCAGCAACCGAAAATTCTGGGACGAGTTATGCGGGACGATTGCCGCAACCCGCCTCGGACTTCGCGGCCATGACTCAGAGACCCTCCAGAAATACGACGACTGGTTTTTCGGCTTTTACTATTACCTCGACCGCTTCATTCCTTTCAGCGAGCTCGCTGGCAAGAAGGTGCTTGAAATCGGACTCGGTTACGGGTCCGTCTCGCAGCGGCTCGCTGCATCCGGTACCGACTATTCCGGGCTCGACATAGCGAGCGGGCCCGTTCATTGGGTCAATCATCGGCTCGATATTGCGCACTTGCCAGGGCGGGCTATCGAAGGCTCAGCGCTTGACATTCCCTTCCCGGACGACACCTTCGATCATGTTGTGACGATCGGTTGCCTTCATCACACGGGTAATCTGCAGCGTGGCATCAATGAAGTCCGGCGCGTTCTCAAGCCCGGCGGTCGCGCGACGATCATGGTCTATGACGCGACGAACTATATTCGTTGGATCAAGTTCCCGATCACCACGTTCCGGTACGCACTTGCTGGCAGTGCGCCGCTGCATCTGAGCAGGCGGGGAGCCTCAGAGTACGACACGAACATCGCCGGCCAGTCCGCACCGGAGACCGTCATGGTCTCAAAGGCAGTCCTGACCAAGATGCTTGCCGAATTTTCCCGATGCGACATCTTTCGAACAAACATGGGTGAACATCGGCATTTCGACCGCATTCCTCGCCGCCTGAGGGTGGAAATGCTAGGGCCTTGGGTCGGGCTCGATCTGTACGCACTCGTGACGAAGTAGGTCCTGACTTTGGAAATTGCCTACCAGTCCTATCGGCGATGAACAGCGTGCACCAACCCCGCAGTAGCGGTTCAAGCGCTGCAAGATCAACGCGCGTACTGGATGATCAGAACGCCGTCTGCGCCTCTGCCGCCTTGGCCAAGTGCCCCACCGCCATGGCAGCCTGGGCTGCCGCAAAAGAGGGGATTAGCGCCGTAATTGAACGCAAACGATCCCTTCACAAGTTCAACTCGGCTTCCAGATACACATGAACGGAGCCCAAATCTATCTCACTGAATGGAGTGATGAGCGGTGAGAACATCCGCTCTTCCTTCGTGATCCGGTAGCCAGCCTCTTCCAACAGCACCCGATAGTCGTGGATGAACTGGTCGCTCTTGTAGATCGTCGAGGCGTTCTCGATATCGCCGCCCATGTCATAGAAGCGATAGGTGTCGTGACTGAGCGCGATGTTTTCGAACAGCCCGATTCGCCTGAAGCCCTTTGCAGCGCACGTCCGATAGAGCTGGCGCACCTTCTCCGGGTAGCAAAGGGTTGTGGTGCGCGCGTGAAACAACGAGCGCGTCGGGCCGATTGCCAGCCTCGCCAAGACGTTCTCGATCTCGTCGCCGAAGAACGTCATGTTTGGGAGTGGATAAGCAAGTTTGTTGAGCGCGGCCGTGGTTCGCTGCCGGTCTACGCCGATGAATTTGGTGCCCGGCAATTTCGTGGCGGCCTCGGAATCCGGCTGGGCGCACATCACGCCAAAATTGTAGACCTCATCGATCCCGCCACCGAGGTCGGCAAGCTTGTTCGCGAACAACCGGTTGAGCCAGCCGAACATGACGTGTTCGCTCTGGGTCGTCATCCAATGGAAGTAGGGCTCCCAGTGGTTGTCGATCAGATCCTCGCGGTACGAAGTTTCATCGAAGTTAAAGCGGCGATAGATGGTCTTGTCGCGCAGCGCCTTGTCAAGTTCGGCACGCAGTTCGATTAGGTGCTGCCCGTAGCCGTCGGACAGGATCGCGTCCAGCCCGTCCTTGATGCGGGTGATTTCATCCGTCGCGCGTGCGGTCTGTCGGGTGCAATAAAGCGCGGTCGCCAGATGGACGCGCAAGACGAGATCATCGGGGAAAATCTCGCATTGCCGGTCAAGGTAGTCGAGCGCTTCCTGCTCGCGGCTCGCCGGTCTCATCAACGGCCACGCCGCCATCGCTGCATCAAACGGTGTCTTGCGTTCGATGGCCAAGGCCTGCAGCGCATCGAACGCCGCGCGATAGTCACCGGTCCCAAGCATATGGGCGGCGGCTATTTGCTTGTACAACGGGTGCTTGCCGTACCTTGCTCCAACGTAGGGCGTCAGGATGTCGCCGGCGCCGCCGGGGTACTTCGAGACCTCATTGAAGATGGCCACGCTGGTGGCGTTCTGCTGGGCCTTAGAGCCGTTGCTATAGGCCGCGATGGTCTCTCGCAACCACAAGGCCGAGAGAGGCCCAAGGTCGTGGATACTGTGGGTTGGGGCTGCTCCGGCAGCAACGTAAGTACGGGTCTTGTCCTCCTTCGCCGGCTGAGCCGGCTCCGCGGGCGGAACCGGCAATGCAGAGCGGATGAGCTGCTTGACGGGCTCCGGCAGTCGGCGGGCCACATCACGGAGCATTCCCATTTGAATACCTGTCCTAGCCTATCAATGAATTAGCAGAGACAGTTGTGATCCGAATAGTCAAGTCCGGCGAATGCTACCAAAGGCTGCGGCGGGCGCTACCTTGCGGGCGAATTTGTCCCAGATAGACTTGCCACCGAAGAATGACGCCCAATCAGCGAATCCGTTCGAGCCGCAGGTTTTTTCCCGAGATGCGTCAGGGGTGGTGTTGAATGCCAATCGTTGTTATTCAGCCGACGCACCCCTTTTGGATGACCTGGAGGCCACGTTAATGCTCGCTCCGACCGCGGCCAAGATGGCGAAAGCTGCGGCCGGAGTGCTTGCAGTCACGATCGCCACCCTGGTCGTCCCATATTATCAACGCTGGGGCGGAGCGCCGTTCTCTCACCCGGATGCCGACATCGTATTCAGCTATCAGGCGCTGTTGTTAGCTGATGGTCTCCCACAGGGCGACACAGCGCATCATGGCTATATCTATTACTCGTTGTTGTCGGTCGTCTATCGACTTGCCTACCTCGTAAACGCAGTGCCGATCTATAGTCTATCCGCCTTGCGTACATCACCGGATCAACTCGCCGCCTTCGCAGATTTGGTGAACGTTGGACGCTTGCTCAGTCTTGTTACGGGTCTGGCTTTCTCGACGGCTTTCTTCCTGACAGTTTGGCGCGTTACCCATGATTGGTTTGCGGCATTGCTTGTTGGGCTTATGTTTGCTTTTGGCCAAGGTCTGTCTGCTCAAACCACCCTTCTTCGCACGGAATTGTTGGCGACGTTTTTCCTATGGCTGACATTTGTTGCCCTCCACCTCGCTGGCCGGTCGTCAGGCTGGAACACGCACCTGTTGCTCGGACTGGCGGGGCTGTTGGCTAGTCTCTCCTATAATACCAAAGTGCATGCCATTTTCACGCTATTTGCGATTCCGGCGCTCGCGGTCGTGTTCGGCAGGTCATACCTTACCGGCGTGGGAGTAGCCCGCGAATGGAGCACGGCCAAACTTTATCGCTTACAAGCGGCCCTTCTTGTGCTCGTGGCGCCGGCCTGGATAGCGTTCCTGTTGGCGGTGGGAAAATTGGGGCCGCTTAGTTATGTATACGTCCCAGCAATCATCGCCTACTGCATGCTCTGTATGATCGTCTATGGCCGGTGGTTTTCTGTCGATTCTCGCCAAACCAATATCGGGGCTACCTTCATTTGCTTTGGATTCGGAGTGGGATTGTCGCTGCTGTTTATCCGGCCACATCCCGCGCTATTCCCAATCGATGCCAATCCCATCGAGCACATGGCGGCTTTTTTGGTCCAGAAGGATGTCCGAACACCTGATCCGAACCAGCTCGGCTCTGCCGCGACGGCAATAGTGTCGGCGATCGGCAAGCATATCGTGGTAGAGTGGTTCGGCGGCAATCCGCTCGGATCACCGTATCGATTGCTGTTCTGGATAACCGCGGGCAGTGCGGTAATCCTTGCCATCTACCGTCGCTGGCAGGTGACGTGGCAATTTCTCCTGTTGCTTTCATTCACATCTTTGCTGGTCGGGATTGACAATATTCGTTACGGCGCCTTTGCATCTGTCTATTCGATTTTTGTTGATCCGTGGATTCTGCTGGCGTTCGGAGTGGCGCTGGCGCAACTTCGAAGCGTCGCCGTTTCGCGCGCCGCGCATATGGCGGTGATCGCGATGGCGGTGGTCGTAGCGGTGGTAACGACCAGGCAGAACGTTGTTGCAGGAATGGTGGATCGGACAACACCGAAGCAAGAAATTTGCATTCAAGCCAATGGCTATCTCGCCAAAGATATCGCATCTGCTTTTGAACCGCTATGCAAATGAGGGGGCAGTGTATGGAATATTCACGATCGAGCTTTCGCATCAACCGAGCACTTATGGCCGCCTCGCAAATCCAAGCCGGCTCTAGAAGCGCAAGGTACAATGTTTCTTTCGACCGGGCGTCGTAACTCATGAAAACCAAGCAAAAAATCGCGCTTGCAAAAATTGCTTACCGCTTCGTGCGCGGGGCGCGTGCTGTCGTTGGACAATCTGACCGCTGCATCGTGAATCGGAACGGCAATCGTTTCGAGCTGGATCTGGCCGAAGGCATCGACTTCGCCATCTACCTTGGAAGGTACGAGCCGTCCACTTCGAAAGCGCTCACTCGACTGGTCAGGCCTGGGACAACCGTACTTGATATTGGCGCGAATGTGGGCGCGCATACTTTACATATGGCGCGCTTGATCGGACCCGAAGGTCGGGTTTTTGCGTTCGAACCGACAACTTTCGCGTTTCATAAGCTACAGCGCAATCTCTCGCTCAATCCGGGTCTGCCCGAGCGGGTGACCGCGGTCCAGTGCTTTGTCGGATCGGCCGATGCCGATTCAGCCCCGGCAAAAATCTATTCGAGCTGGCCGCTAACGGGCGGTAAGGATTTCCATCAAAAGCACCTTGGCCAACCGATGCCAACCGACGGCTTGCCGACGCGCAGTCTGGATGGATTGCTTGCTGAGAATGGCGACGTGCGGATTTCACTCGTCAAGCTCGACGTAGATGGATATGAATGCGAAGTGCTTGCTGGAGCCGAGAAAATGCTGAGCCGTGATCGGCCGGTGTTCGTGATGGAAATTGCGCCGTACGTCCTGGAAGAGCACGGAAAATCATTGCGCGAACTGTTTAGCTATTTCATCCCGCTTGGATATCGTTTTTATGATGAGCGGGATACTGCCTGGCGCGAGTTGGGTATCGACGAGATGACGAACTCCACACGCGATGGAGCCAGCATCAATGTCATTGCCAAGGCCTAGAAAAATCTGATTGCAAGCAAGTGTGGCTCCGACCTCTAGTCATCGGTGGTGGCACTTTTTTCAACCACCAGCATCATTCGGAAAGCCAACGCCCGTCCGATCAGCGGCTCAATGGTCCGTTCGGCTCGGAGCAGCCGTCTAGCGGCCGCTTCGGATACAAGGCTCCAAGGCTTGAAGCCGCCGGTCAGCGGGTATGCGAGCAAGGAAAACCAGTCAACGCGGTCGATCCGTAGCCTCGGAAACTGGCGATGGAAGCGCTCGCGGTCCCGCGTCGCAAGAAGCGTCGGGATGGCCTGGTTGGCCGCATAGGGATCCCGTTTGGGATCCGGCGCGCCGACAATGAGCGGATCGGCAGACATCACTACCGGTTCGTGATGCAAGAGCCGGTAAAAGGCACTACTCCCCCATGTGATTGCGGGTTCGACCATGATGATCCGTCCGCCCGGACGCAATACGCGGTCCGCCTCGGCAAAGAAAGCGGTGGGATACTCAACATGATGCAGAACATCCACCATGACGATATTGTCGGCAGTCTTTGCCGCGAACGGCAGGGTTTGAGCATCCATGACGCAATCAAGCCAAGGCGCAAACTGAATGTCGGTGGAAATTACATTTCCAATTTTTTCCTTCAGATTGCCGATTCCACTGCCGATCTCAATCGTAGTTCCCAGTCGGCAAATGCCCGCGATCCGGTTGTAGAAATCATCATACACCAGGCGGAGAACCGGCTTTGTGTTCCAGGCCGAACGATAGCTGTCTAAAGCGTCAGACATTTGGGACTACAATGCTTTGATTCGAAAGAACGCGAAAGCCACCATCCGGAGCAGCAAAACACCATGCCGGAACCGCGAAATCTGAGTTTCGCCATAGGTCCGGTTGGCGTAGCGAATTGGAATTTCTACCACCTTTAAGCCAAGTTTCGATGCGCCGAAAATAATATCGAAGTCTCCAAAGGGGTCGAAATCACCAAAGTAGGCGCGACCCGCCTTGAGCTTCTCGTAGTCACTGCGGCGCAGCACCTTGGTGCCGCACAAAGTATCAGTGAATCGTTGGGATAGCAGCCACGTAAAGATAATAGAGAAAAGCTTGTTGGCGATAAGGTTGAGGAATTGCATCGCCTCGTCCTCCATCTGATAGATGAGGCGTGAGCCGTTAATGTACTCGCCCTTTCCCGATCGGATTGCTTCCCAGAATTTGGGGAGTTGTTCCGGGGGCATGGTGAGATCGGCGTCGAGGATCATCAACACATCGCCCTGTGCGACATCGAAGGCCGCGAAAACAGCGTCGGCCTTGCCTTTCCCGGGCTGGCGCATTGCCTTGATGTTGTGTTGGGGATAGGCGGACATGACGCGCTGAATCTCTTCCCACGTGCCGTCCCGAGAGTGCCCCTCAACGAAAATGATTTCGATATCGTCACAAAATTGCGGAATGCGGAGTACCGCTTGCTCGATATTGCCGCGCTCATTGCGCGCCGGGACGACGACCGTCGCCGAACGGATTCCGTCATCCTTGTTAACAAGTGAGCGGCAGACCGTGTAATGCCGCAAGCACAAAGAGCGAAGTCCAGGAACCGGCGCGACAAATCTGTTCAGAAAACGTCCGATACCCAGCAGCCATAGCGGTGACAACATCCTTAACTCGGCTTTGACTGCTTCAAAGTCAGCCAACGCCACGAGATCATGGACGGCCTGCGGCGAAAACACATTCTGTGGCGGTTGGGGTTTACGTAACCGAACGAGTTCCGCAAGCTTGAGGATTGGCTTCCAGAGATGCGAGAAATACACCACGATCAATCGTGTCTCGCGGCCGCATAGCTGATGAAGGTTGGCGAATGTTTGCTGGCAATCGCCAAGCACGCCGAGTGTATCCATTATCAAAATGACGTCGAATGGCCCCGACAGCGAGTTGATGAATGTAGGGTCTTCGATGTCGCCCTGAATGAACGTCAAATCGGGGTAGGTTTGGCGAGCCTGCTCAATCATTCCGGAACTTATGTCGACACCGACGCCGTGGGAAGGCTTCAGGGCAGCTAAGAGATGTCCGGTACCGCAGCCGAGTTCGAGAATCCGGCTGCCAGCTGGAATGAGAAACTTGAGATAGAGAAGGTCCTCGCTGTGGAAGAATGCCGCCTTGCGAAGCCAGCGATTGCGTTCCGGCGCAAGCTCGTCGTGCAGTTTGCGGATGGCTTCTTTGTGCGGCGATGTGGACGAGTTCGATGGTGGGATAGCGACGGCGGGCATATGTCAACTCGCAAAAATCGATCGGCGTGGTACTTACCCGGTGTGTTAGAGCATACCGGGCTATCCGACAACGAAGACTCGGGCACGTGCATTAGGCAAGTTTGGTAAGCCAAATCTGGCTGAAGGCGGCCCAAGTGGCTCAAGAGGCCGCTTCGAAACTGAAGACCTTAACGTATGGCCTTCCACGGTATCGGCACGACCCTACCAGCAGATCTTGGCTCGCAGTAGGCGCCCAGGCTTCCATTAGCTTGCGTCGCTTCCATTCCACCAAAGGTCGGGATACCGTCATCCCTCTCGCGCTCATCAATGGGGTTTAGACCTTTTGCCAGGACCGCCGTGCACCAGCCGCTTTTTCGCGAGCATCCGCCAGGGGGACGTCGTTAGCACTCCCAAGGCCTATCTCCTTCGGCACGCCGTGCCATGTGAAGCGGAGCACCCATTTGCGCGAACCTAGGCAGTCGTTTCTAGGGGCAGTGTGCTACGTGACGTTAAAACGAAAAAGGCCGCCCGGTCGAATGCTAACGGCCTTCCCAAGGATTTCAATGTTTATTTCGTTCAAGCGATCGAGGCTGACGCGAAAGCATTGATCCGCTTCAATCAAGGCGCCGCCCCCCTACGACCGACTCCGGCGGCCTTGCGGCCAGCTAGCAACGATTTCCACCGGCATCACGGAGTGACCGACTCCAAAACGAACCGGTAGCAGAAATAGCCGTCGCGCGCAGGTCGCAAGAATGAGAATAGAGCTCCTAGCGCCTCGTCAAAAAGCGGTTGATCAAGGAGTATTTGCGGGGTTTGCTTAAGGGCAACATTGGTCTATACCGCCTGCGGTTCCCGCCATTTCTACCCGCCGAACGACGGCGGCCAAAGGAAGCGTTGATGATCAGGTTCGGCTTACTGGGCTGCGGGCGCATTGCCAAGCGTCACTCCGATCTCCTGGGTGGCGGCCAGATCCACGGCGCCTCACTCGTAGCCGTCTGCGATTCCGTTCCCGCGCGCGCCGAGGCTATCGCCGGTAAGTTCGGCGTGCCGGCGCACACTGATATCGACGAGTTCCTGGTGCGGAAGGAAATCGATGCGGTCGCAGTGCTGACCCCGAGCGGTATGCATCCGCAGCACGTCATCGCCTGTGCGAAAGCCGGCAAGCATGTCGTGGTGGAGAAGCCGATGGCGTTGCGGCTGCAGGACGCCGACGACATGATCCGCGCCTGCGACGAGGCCGGCGTCAAGCTGTTCATCGTCAAGCAGAACCGCTTCAACGTTCCCGTGGTCAAGGCGCGCGAGGCGCTGGAGGCCGGCCGGTTCGGCAAGCTCCTGCTCGGCACCGTGCGCGTTCGCTGGTGTCGCGACCAGCACTATTACGATCAGGACGCATGGCGCGGCACCTGGGCCTATGACGGCGGCGTGCTGACAAACCAGGCGAGCCATCACATCGACATGCTGGAATGGTTTTTCGGCGACGTGGTGAGTGTGCACGCACGTTCGACGACAGCGCTCGTCAAGATCGAGACCGAGGACACTGCCGTCGCCACGCTAAGGTTCAAGAACGGCGCACTCGGTATCATCGAGGCCACAACTGCGATACGCCCGACCGATCTCGAGGGCTCGCTTTCGATCCTCGGCGAAAAAGGAACGGTCGAGATCGCAGGCTTCGCGGTCAACCAGATCCGGCATTGGCGCTTTGTCGACGAGCTTGCCTCCGACAAGGACGTGATCGAGAAGTTTTCGGTCAACCCGCCGAATGTCTACGGCTTCGGTCACCAGGCATATTATCAGCATGTCATTGATTGCCTGACCAACCAGCGCGCGGCGCTGGTTGATGGGCTCGAGGGCCGCAAGAGCCTGGAACTGATTTCCGCGCTCTACGAATCCATTGAAACGGGGCAGGAAGTACCTCTGCGCTTCACGCCGCGCCGCAGCCGTCTCGGTGTCGTCGCGTGACGAACGGGAACGGCTCAAGGTCGGAATCCGCGACGTGGACTGCGGCGCGCGTGTGAAGGGTGACAAACGACATCACGGAAGCTAGCGGAGTTTATGCGGGAAACCCGACGCCCTTCTGAAGCCGAAGCGATAGGAACGACAATGCCGGTACCATTTGCTGACCTCAACATGCAGTATCAGACGATCAAGGGCGAGATCGATGCTGCCATCGCCGGCGTGATCCGCGATAGTTCGTTCATTCGCGGCGCCTATGTCGACGCCTTCGAGAGGGCCTTTGCAGAAGCTGTCGACGTCAAGCACTGCGTGTCCTGCGCCAACGGAACTGATGCGCTCTATCTCGCCATGAAGGCGCTCGACGTGCGGCCGGGCGACGAGGTCATCACCACGGCGCATTCGTGGATATCGACCTCGGCAATGATCACCCATACAGGCGCCACCGTCGTGTTCTGCGACACTGACGGGGTGACCTTCACGATCGATCCAGCAGCAATCGAGGCCGCGATCACGCCGCGCACGGTCGGCATCATCCCGGTGCATCTGTACGGCCAGCCCGCCGACATGGACGCGATCATGGCGATCGCGCGCAAACACAAGCTTTGGATTATCGAGGATTGCGCGCAGGCGCACCTGGCGCGTTACAAAGGCCGGCAGGTTGGCACTTTTGGTGCGATCGCGACCTACTCGTTCTATCCCGGCAAGAATCTCGGCGCGATGGGCGATGCCGGCGCCGTCGTGACCAACGATGCGCGACTGGCCGAACACATGACCAAACTGGCGCGACACGGCGGGCTCGTAAAACATCAGCATCCGATCGAGGGTATCAACAGCCGCCTCGACGGCATGCAGGCGGGGATCCTTTCGGCCAAGCTGCCGCATCTTCCGGCCTGGACCAAGACGCGGCAGGATGCCGCGAAGGTCTACGAGGAGGGCCTCAACCAGATCGAGGACGTGACAGTGCCGCAGACCGCGCCCGACCGCAGCCACGTCTATCATCTCTACACCGTCAAGCATCCGCGGCGCGACGCGCTCGCCGCGCATCTGAACGCGCATGGCATACAGACGGCGATCCATTACCCGACCGCCTTGCCGCTGCTCGAAGCCTATAGCCGCTTCAATTATCGCGCGGAACAGTTTCCGCATGCGTCGAACGACCAAGGGCAGATCCTGTCACTGCCGATGTTTGCCGAGATCACCCGCGCGCAACTGGACGAGGTGATCGACCGCGTCCGCGAGTTCTGAGGCGACCTCCGCTTCTCGGCTCAAGCGGAAGACGAACGGTTAGCGGTAGACCACCACAGCAGACTGCCGGCGAGCAGGTCCCTCCCGACCTGGCCAGGCCGCCGTTCACGGTGACGCGCGCGGAGTCGCACACCACAATGGCGGAACCGGAATTTCGCCGCGCCGACTCCAGCGGCACGTTGGCCTCTGCGCCGATCTCGGCGAGTTGTTTTAGTACAGGAAGCGATAGGCCGCATTGCTGATGATGATCGGGCGCGTAGACAGCGCGGCGTCCGAAACGCGCGTCAGGGAGCCCGGAAAGTCGAGCGCTTTCCGAAAAGAGCAGAAATTGCTTCAGCCGAACCCACGCGAGGCCGGCCACAACCGCGTTCCGGGCACCGCCGCACATAATCAGAGGAATGACTCATCGGGTCATGGGCGCCTGCCGGGCTCAGATCCCGTGATAATCACGATACCATTTGACGAAGCGGCCGACGCCCTCCTCGATCGTTGTGGATGGCCTGAAGCCGATGTCGCTAGCGAGGTCCTCGATATCGGCATAGGTTGCAGGAACATCGCCCGGCTGCATCGGCAGCAGCTCTCGCTTTGCCGATTTTCCCAGTGCCTTCTCGAGCACCGATACGACGTGCATCAGATCTTCGGGCCGATTGTTGCCGATATTGTAAATTTTCCACGGCGCCGCGCTCGAACTTGGATCGGGTGATTCGGAATTCCAAGTCGAGTTGCCTTCCGGCGGGCGGCCAAGAACGCGAACAATGGCATGCGCAACGTCATCAACATAGGTGAAGTCCCGCCGCATCTGGCCATGGTTAAAAAGCTTGATCGGCTGCCCTTCAATGATCGCCTTTGCGAAAAGGAATATCGCCATGTCGGGCCTGCCCCATGGGCCATAGACCGTGAAAAAGCGCAGGCCCGTGGTCGGCAATCCGTAGAGATGGCTGTAGGTATGCGCCATCAGCTCGTTGGCCTTCTTTGAGGCCGCATAGAGGCTGATTGGATGATCGACGTTGTCGTGCACGGAAAACGGCAGCTTGCTGTTCGCGCCGTAGACCGATGACGAGGACGCAAACAGCAGGTGCCGGCCGCCATGATGCCGGCAGCCCTCAAGCACGTTGATGAACCCCTCGATATTGGAGTCGACATAGGCGTGCGGGTGATCGATCGAGTAGCGCACGCCGGCCTGGGCGGCGAGGTGCACCACATACGCAAAGCGGTGCTGTTCGAACAGCGCCTTGACGCCGCCCCGATCCGTGAGATCAAGCTTCACGAACGTGAAATTGGCATGTTGCTTGAGACGATCGAGCCGCGCCTCTTTCAGCTTCGGATCGTAATAGTCGTTGATGTTGTCTAAACCGACGACATTGCGTCCCTCGGACAGCAGTCGCTCGGCCACGTGAAATCCGATGAAGCCGGCCGCGCCAGTCACCAGTACCGCATCTGTCGGCATCAGTTCCCCGATCTCACAGTCGCCATAGCTCGATATCGGCGGGCTTCGACGCGCGATCGAGCCTGGTCTTCACGTCCAGCACAATGCCGCCGCCGCCGCGGAGCAGCCGCTGGATCAGCGACCAGCCCCCGTCGATATAGAGGTCATGTGCAACGGCGAGCACGATAGCATCGGCGGGTTGCAGGGCATCGAACTCGGTCAGTGCGACGTCATATTCCTGCTTTGCATCGGCGGCGTCAGCCATCGGATCGTGGAGCTGGACAGTCAGGCCGAACGACTGAAGCTCGCGGACGATATCGATTACCTTCGAATTGCGCGTATCGGGCACGTTCTCCTTGAACGTCAGGCCGAGCACCGTGACCACGCCGCCATGGGTTTTCCGCAGCAACAGGCGGCGGACACATTCGCGCGCCACGCGCTGCCCCATGCCGTCGTTGATCCGCCGGCCGGCCAGGATGACCTCGGGATGATAACCGGCCTTCTCGGCGCGGAACGTCAGGTAGTACGGATCGACGCCGATGCAATGGCCGCCGACGAGCCCGGGCTGGAACGGCATGAAGTTCCACTTGGTGCGCGCCGCCGCGAGCACGTCCGCCGTGTCGATATTGAGCGCCTGGAAGATCAACGACAGTTCGTTCATGAAGGCGATGTTCAGATCGCGTTGGGTATTCTCGATCACCTTGGCGGCTTCAGCCACTTTGATGGACGGCGCCCGGTGAACGCCGGCGGTCACGACCGACCCGTAGACAGCCGCGATGATGTCCAGCGTTTCGGCGTCCTGCGCGGAGACGACCTTGATGATCGTCTCGAAACGATGCTGCTTGTCGCCAGGATTGATCCGCTCCGGGGAATAGCCGACCGCAAAATCTGTACCCGCCTTCAGGCTCGAAACCTGTTCGAGGATGGGAACGCAGTCCTCCTCCACGGCGCCCGGGTATACGGTGGATTCGTACACGACGATGTCACCCTTCTTCAGTACGCTACCCACCGAACGCGATGCCGAAATCATCGCGCGCAGATCCGGTCGGCGGGCTTCATCGATCGGCGTCGGTACGGTCACGACGTAGAAGTCAGATTGCTTGAGTGCTGCGGGATCGCTCGTGAACAGGAGTGAGCTGTGACTCAGTTCATCAGCTTCCACTTCGCGCGTCCTGTCATTGCCCTGCTTCAATTCGACAACGCGCTCCTTGTCGATATCAAAGCCGACCACCGGGGTGCCGGATCGCGCAAATGATACCGCAACCGGTAATCCGACATAACCCAGCCCGACGACGGCGATCTTGCGCCCATGCTTCACCGAAATCTTCCTCCTGAACGGTCGAAGCTTCTTAGCCTCTGGGGCGCAACGATCGCAATAGCAAAGGAGACGGTATTGCTAGTCCACGTCCTAGGCCCTAATACACGTCTAACTTTGATCGTCGCCCTGCCTCTCCCAAAAGCCCCAGCCTGGCCCAGAATGCGCGGTTTTCTGTCCTTTTCTGCACGAATCCTGATTTCGGGGCTGCTGCTCTATTTCGCGCTCCGCAGCATCGATTTCGGCCAGGTCCGCGTGCGCTTCCTGCAAAGCGGCGCCGGCTGGTTCTTCGCCTGGATGGCGCTTGCCGTTGCTGTGCTCATCTTACAGATTTTGCTGGGCTCGCTGCGATGGCAGGAAATCTCCCGCTTTTGCAACGCGCCGCTTGGCCTCGTCCAGGCATTCCGCTACAACATGATTGGTACATTCTTCAATCAGACACTGCCGTCGACGATCGGTGGCGACGCGATGCGCCTGTGGCTGGTTCACCGCACCGGCGCCGGCTGGCGCTTTGCTACCTATTCCATCCTGGTGGACCGCGCGGTAGGCCTGATCGCCCTTGCTTTGGTAGTCGTGCTGAGCCTGCCTTGGAGCTACCAACTGATCGCAAACCATCAGGGCCGCTTAGCGCTCGTCGTGGTTGATGCCGTTGCCATCACGGCCGGTCTCGGGTTTCTCATTCTAGGCCGCCTGCAGTGGCAATGGTTGAAGACATGGTGGCCGACAAAGCACGTGCATGCATGCGCGGTCATCGCCAATCAGGTTCTGTTCAGCCGCAGCACCGGCCCGAAAATCGTCGTGCTCTCGCTTGCCGTCCACGTGGCGACGACGGTCGTGGCCTGGTGCGCGGCGCGCGCCATCCTTGCCAGTGCCGATTTCGAGCAGGTCTTCCTGCTGGTTCCTCCGATAGTGTTGATCACCATGCTTCCGATCTCCATTGCCGGCTGGGGCCTGCGCGAGGCAACCATGATGGTTGCTTTCGGATATGCCGGCTTGGTGCAATCGGACGGAACGATGGTGTCCCTGTTGACCGGCGTGACGGCGTTTGTCGCGGGCGCGATCGGTGGGTTGATCTGGATCGCGGGTCCGGAGAAGGCGGATCGCAGCAAGGATCCCATCCCTGCGGCCATCGAATAAAGGCTTCGCGGGTTAGCGGCACCATGCGCCAGCCCATGACTGTGCGATTAGCACATTCCACAGCCAAGACCCGTGATTGCGCCGGCCTTTTAGATGGTCAGCCCAGACGTCGCCGACGCGCCTGGCATTGAACCAGCCCCGCTGGCCGAGATTCTCGGTTGCCAGCAGATCGGATGCCCACTCCCTCAGCGGACCACGAAGCCACTGATCGAGCGGGATGGAAAAGCCCGTCTTTGGCCGATCGATCAGCTCTCGGGGCACATGGCGATCCAGCAGCTGGCGAATGAGCCATTTGCCCTGACCGTTGCGGACCTTCATCCACGGCGGGACGCGACAGCTGAACTCCGCGACGTCCCGGTCAAGAAACGGCACGCGGGTTTCGAGGCTGACCGCCATGGACGCCCGGTCAACCTTCTGCAGCACATCGTCACTCAGATAGCTGAGCGCGTCCGCCAGCGTCATCTGGTCGAGTGCGTCGATCGGCTCGGAGACTTCATTCATCTCCTCAGCAAACCAGCTTGCGCGCTCCTTGCCGCCTATAACGACGCTGTTGGGACGATCTTCCACGGAACACAGCAAGCGATACATTTCATCCGGGGTCGCTGCTCCCACAACGCGTCCCACCTTGGTCATCAAATCGCCCACGCGAAGCGTGCGGTAGCGCTCGGGACCGATCTTGCCGAGGAGATTTCCGATCGTGTTGGCCGGCTCCGGCGCAACAACATCGATCGCACCCTTCACTGCTCTCCTGGCCGCCGAAGGTAGCGAGGAAAAGCCGGCATGCATTCGGGCGGCCCAAACATGGCGGTTATACCCGCCGAACAGCTCGTCGCCACCATCGCCGGACAGTGCAACCGTCACGCTTCTCCTAGCGAGCGCGGCCACCAAATGCGTTGGGATCTGCGACGAATCCGCAAAGGGTTCGTCATACATGGCGGCCAGTTTCGGGACTATGCCGATTGCGTCGGCAGGGCTGACGGTCAGCTCCGTATGATCGGTCCCGAGATGACGGGCGATGCGGCTCGCATGTGCCGCCTCATTGAATGAGGCCTCTGCGAACCCAATCGAGAAAGTCTTGACCGGACGAGTCGATTGCTTCTGCAAAAGCGCCACCACCGTCGAGGAATCGATTCCGCCGGAAAGAAATGCTCCGACCGGAACATCCGACAGCAATTGTCGCATGACCGCTTGTGACAGCAGGCGCTCCAGCTCGGCTACGGCCTCTCCAGCATCGGCGTAGCGCTCCTGTCGTCCTGCGGCCATGCAGGCCCGCATCGACCAATACGGCTCCGGCCGCGGCAGATCGCCGGCCCCAGCAGCAGGCGTGAAGGTGATGCACGAACCAGGATTGAGCTTTCGAAAGCCCTCCCAAATCGTCCATGGCGCCGGCACGTAGGAATAGCGCATGAAGGCGGTCAAGGCGGCCTTGTCGACCGACGGCCTCCAGCCTGGATGCGCAGCAAAGGCCTTCAATTCGGACGCAAACACCAGGTCGGAACCGATCCAGCCGTAGAAGAGAGGCTTTTCGCCAAACCGGTCGCGGCAGAGCGTCAGCGTCCGATCGCGGGCATCCCACAGCGCAAAGGCAAACATGCCGTTGAAGCGGCGCAGCGCGTCGGCGACGCCCCAATGGCGGATGGCGTACAGCACCGTTTCGGTGTCCGAATGCCCACGCCAGTTCGGCGCGGCTCCGCTCTTCTCCAGCTCGGCCCGGATATCGAGATGATTGTAAATTTCCCCGTTGAACGTGACGGTCAGGCGGCCGCAATCGCTCTGCATTGGCTGAGCACCGGCGGCGCTCAGGTCCAGCACCGAGAGCCGGCGATGACCGAAACCAATACCCGCCGCATCGTCGATCCACCGGCTACCCGCATCGGGCCCGCGGTGCGCGAGCGCAGCCGTCATCCGCTCGATGCAATCGCCGAGGCCGCCCTGGCTGGCGCCGTTGCGCCTGAGAATGCCGGAAATCCCGCACATGCCGATGATGCGCCTAGGCCGCCTCTGCAAGCAGGTCATAGACCTGCTGCACCCGCTGCGGATAGGTGTGTTGCGTGCTCACCAGTTCGAACGCTGCGTCGGCGATGCGTTGCCGCCTGGATGGATCGTTGAAGGCGGCGAGCACGGCATCGATGTTTGAAAAATCAGGGTCGAGCGCGAGATAGTGCTCGTCCGCCTTGAGGATGTCATTGAAACGGCCGCGAAACATGATCTGGCAGGTCTTGGTGCCGGCGGCGTCGAAATGCCGCGAGCTGATGCATTTGCCATGATGGAACGGCCGCGCCCGGCCGGCGAAGAACCGTTCGAAGATATCGGTGTAGTCCAGTTGCTCATTGACAAGAGCTTCATGGCGCACAGGACCTCGTCGCATCACATGGCGCGCGATCGATTTGAGCCACCACGGCATCTTGTGACCCAGATTCCGGAGCGTCGAATCGTTGCGAAGCACAAATCCCTTTCGCGTCGAGAGCACATAGTCGCGGATCGAATTGACCGTCGCGTCGTCCCGTTCGAGGAACCAGGTTCCGGCTTCGGTCGAGACGGTGCCCCTGCAATCATTCAGATAGTTGGCCCACCCCTCGCGGTTGAGCCGTTGGTCCGAGATGTCGACCTGCAGGCCGCGCGCCACTCCGTTTGCCGCAAACCACTGCATCAGCCGGTTGCGATCGTCGTCGCCGAGGTGAGGAAGGTAGCGGACCGCCCGCGCTCCGATATCAAGCCGTCTCGCACCGGCCGCCCTGCCCGGCCGGAACACGGATGGATTGAGCGCATGCGGGATCGCGACCACGTCCCGGGTCGCGAAATCGCCGAACAGGAATCGCCCTGACTCAATCATAAGTTGAGTTGCAACAAATTCCGGCTTGAGCGCGGCGAACAGCTGCCTTTTGTCAGCGATCGGCGAGCCCGGAAGGCTGACCTCATTGCCAACGAATGTCAGCAGCGGGACGGCGCGGCCCGCCAACGCCTCGATGTGCGGCTCGATATAGCCGGTGGTATCGCCATTGGTCGAATGCAGCAGGACCACTGCGTCGACCTCACGCAACTGCCGTTGCAGTTTATCCCCTGTTGCGGGATCCGCGACGTTGACACCCAGGACATCGAACTGCGGCGCCTGGATGAATGCGTCAAGCCAATCATCGTAGTAAGACAGCCGGTCGGTGTATTGCGCGTACCCGACCAGCACGCGCATGCGGCTATCCCGAAGGGCCACGACGCCTAGCTCTTAAGCAGCTCAGCAATGCGGAACGCGGCGCGTCCGTCGCCATACTCGTCGATCGCACTGCGCTCGCCAAAATCCGGGCCTTTCCAAAGGCGATTCCAGCCGTGCGCGATCGTCTCGATCCACTCGGTCTCGTCCCGCAACGTCGTGCAGGGAACGCGATGAAAATAAGCCTCTTTCTGCAGACCTCCGGAGTCGGTAAAGACTTCGCAGGCGCCATGCAGCAGCTTCGCCATGTCGAGATAGCCGACGGGACCAATCACCTTGAGACCGTCGAAATCGATACCCATGCGCAGTGCGGTCTGGCGCGTTCGCGGATGGATCGGCAGGACGACCGGATAACGCTTTGCCTGTTGCTGCAGGAAACCAACGACCTCGCGAAGATTGGCAGGCTCGTTGGTGTTTTCGGCACGATGCACTGTCGCGACGCTGTAATTCTTCGGCGTCAGGTCGAGCTCAGACAGGATTTTCGAACCGGCTTCTGCGCGCTCGGTCGCGAACAAAGTCGCGTCAAACATCACGTCGCCGATCCGGTGCACGCCTTGCCGGATTCCTTCGTTGGCGAGGTTCTCTACCGCGGCGCTGGTCGGACAAAGTTGCAACGCGGCGAGGTGATCGGTCAGCACCCGATTGACCTCCTCGGGCATCCGCCGATTGAAGGATCGCAGACCCGCCTCGACATGTGCGATCGGGATATGAAGCTTGGCCGCCGCGAGTGCACCGGCGAGCGTCGAGTTGGTGTCGCCGTAAACCACGACCCAATCCGGCTTCTCCTCGATCAGCACAGGCTCGATCGCCGCCAGCATGCGGCCGGTCATCTCACCGTGCCCGCCGCCATTGATGTTCAAGCGGTGCCGTGGTGCGGGAATGTCGAGTTCCTCAAAGAAGACATCCGACATGTCCGTATCGAAGTGCTGGCCAGTGTGGACCATCACTTCGTCGATGCCATCGGTCCCCCGGATGGCGCGACTGACGGCGGCCGCCTTGATGAACTGCGGTCGGGCGCCGACGATCGTGAGTGCTTTGATTGTCAAGTGTAGGCCTTCACTTGTGGAATGAAACGCTCGTGCTGTCGCATGCAGCCGAGGATCTTTTCCTTGCGCGCCTTGGTCCAGGCGATCGTTGTCGCAAGCCCCTCCTCGTGGACGACATCGGCTTTGAAGCCGAGTTGCTTTGCCGCCTTGGACGGATCGCCGAACCGCTGCCCGGAGCGATCCCAGTCGCGCGCCGGCGCAAGGGCAATGGGCGTCGGATTTCCGGTCAGGGCGTTGATGCGCTCGGCCAGCTCCCGGATCGTCGTCTCCGCCCCGGACGCAAGATTGTAGATTTCGCCGGGCTCACCCCTGAGCGCGCAGGCCATCAGCCCTCGCGCCATGTCTTCAACAAAGATAAAGTCACGCGACGCAATGCCGCCGTTTTCGACCGGCAGCGCCTCGCCATGCAGGGCCTTCCAGATGAAAGTCGGCGTCACGTTGCGCCAGACGGTGTGCACGGTGCCGCGCCAACGCCCTGCGCCCAGAATTTCGCCGGGTCCATAGACATTCTGGAACCGCGCCTTCACGAACGGCAGCTTGTGACGCGTGAAATAGTAGTTGCCGTACATCTCGCCGACCAGCTTCGAGATCGAGTACGGGCTGTCGTGGAACAGGGACACGGGCGCGTCCTCGGTCGTCGCCGTCGCGCCATCGAAGGTTTTCTCGGCAACCGCGCAACCCGCCGCGGCGTAAACCACCTTGCGCAATGAGGACATGTCCTTCAACCGCTCGAACAGCTTCAGTGTCGTCAGCGTGTTGTTGGCGTGATCAGCCAGCGGATCGGCGATCGAGGACTGATTGCCGTGATAGCACGCGAGATGAAAGACGAAATCGAGATCGGCCGGGAGTTTCTGCAGGATCGCATCATCGGCAATCGATCCGAAGCGAAAGTCGATGTCATCGCCTTCCGGTACATTCGAGATGTCGGCCGATAGCAGGTTGTCGACGATGGTGATCTGCGCGGGCTTCTGCTCACGGATCAGGCGCACAAGGTTCGAGCCGACGAATCCGGCTCCTCCGACAACCAGAACCTTTGCGCCAGAGAACGTCTGACTGCTCATCAAAACACTCCTTGTGTCGTCGGCGGTTTGACCGCCTTGATGTTCAAATTCCAGCCCAAGACCCGCGACGGCCAGCATGTACTTGAAGGCGGCAGAACGCGTTCGGCCAACTTGATCAGCGGAGGCAGAATGAAAAGCTGGCGCCAGCTCAACTGCGTCAGCATGAACTCGAGCTGCGAAAATCGCGAGAACAGCGCGGCCGCCTCGCGGCGGCTGTAGACGAGTGCAAGCGGGCACGCATCGCCGTCATTCATATTCAGCGTTTCCTGCTGGGTCTTGCCGCGATAGTGCGGATCAACCAGGCGCCGCAATCGCAGCAACACCAGGTTCTTCCAGCTGTGGCGGTAATAAAGCATCACGATCAGGCGGCCACCCGGTCGCAGAACCCGGAAAATCTCCTCAACCATCGGACGTGGATCCGAAACGTGGTGCAGTACACCCATGGAGCAGACGATATCGAAGTGACCGTCCGGGAATGGAAGCTTTTTACCATCGACTTGCAGGAACTCACCTTTCAAGCCGCCGAGCTCAAATCGCTTGCGACTGAGGTCGACCGCCGTCTTTGTCAGGTCGACGCCGGCGACGGAGGCGCCATGGCGCGCATACTGATAGAGCACGTATCCGTTGCCGCACCCGATATCGAGAACCCGCAGGCCGTCCGCGGAGGAGTAGCCGTGAATGGCCTCCGACAGCGCATAGGGCTCGCAATTGTCGGCCTCTCGCAACGCGTCGAAGGCACGGAAATATGCGGCGGTGCCGAGCTCGGCGGGTATCGCCGACGCCGCGACGGGATTTTGCTCCCAGAACGCCTTGACGCGTTCGATCTCGACGGTACTTCCTTCAGGCATCCCGATTGCTCGAACCGTCAGCGCGCCGCGGCAAGATGACTGTAGATGTCGGTCACGCCGTGCGCGTCGTACCATGACAGCGTGCGCCGCATGGTCTCCGGGAACGCCATCTGCGCGCTCCAGCCCAGCACCGCCTTGGTCCGCGACGGATCCGGAACGACCGCGGGCACATCGTCGTCGCCGACCGGCACGACCTTGACGTTTGGATCGGGTGGCAGCTTGAGGTGACTGCGGACGGCGTCATAGACGTCGCGGATCGAATGCCCCTCTCCGCTCGACACGTTGAAGATTCCCGTTGGCGCATCGGCCTTCATGACAAGGTCGACCGCGGCGAGAAAGTCCGACATATCGAGGAAATCGCGCTGCGCGTCGGTGCAGAAACAGCCCTGCCCCGCCTTCAAGCGCTTGTAGAATGTCGGGATCGGGCCGATCGCCAGCCGTGGGCCGGTGACGTTGGCAAGCCGGAGCGAGGCAAACGGCAGCCCGCTCATTGCAAGATACTGCTCGCCGGCAACCTTCGAGATGCCGTAACTCGTGAACGGCCGCAGAGGATGATCGACCGGGATCGGCACAGTCTCCGGGCGGCCGTAGCAGAGCACGGTCTGGAAGTTCAGCAACCGCGAGACGCCGTGCCTGCGGGCCGCGTCGGCAACGTTGATCGTGCCTGCGACATTGGTCGCGGCATCTTCCCCCCAGTCCATCGGGTCCTTATAGGCGGCCGCCGAATGGACGACATGGCTCGGCTTGAACGAATCGAACGCCCGGTCCACCGCCACACGATCTGCAACCGAGCCTTCGACCAGCGACAGGCGCGGCAGCGCAGGCACGACCTCGCGCTTGCCGGTTGCGAAATTGTCGAGCACGAGGATGTCGTGCCCTTGCGGCAGCCAATGCTCGATCAGGTTCGAGCCCAAGCAACCGGCACCGCCTGTGATGAGGATACGCATGGGTGTACCTGAGTTCAGGAGCGAGCAACCTTGAGATGGGTGTAGCCGCCCTGCACGCCCTCGCGCTTCCAGCGCTCCACCGCAGCTTCGGCGATCTTCAACAGCGGCGTGAACTCGACCTCGCCGAAGTCGGCGAAGGTCCGCGACGGATCGAGCAGGATGGAGGCGGCATCATCCGGGCCGAGCGGCTTCACTTCCGGTTCCGGATAATCGTTGAGCTTCATCGCAGCGACGACGGCGTCATAGAGCTCGAGGATCGCGACGTCCTTGCCCGAAGAAAAGTGGTAGGTGCCGTGGCCAGTGCCGTCGGCCGCACGCACCACAACGCGGGCAAGATCCGGCGCATAACAGAAGTCGCGCCGCGCCGGGGTGACGAAGCATTTCTTGCCGCCCGACAGGCGTTCGAAAAAGATCGGAAGCGGCCCGGACACATTGCGTTCGCCGATGACGTTGGCGAGGCGGAAGGTCACCCAGTCGACGCCGGAGAACTGGACATAGTGCTCGCCCGCGGTCTTCGAAATCGCGTAGCTCGAGTTCACTGGGTTGATCGGATGGTCAAGCGTGATCGGCGACTGGGTGGGCTTGGTGCCATAGCAAAGTGCGGTCTGGAAGTAGACCAGTCGCGAGACGCCATGGGTCTTGCTCGCCTTGGCGATATTGGCCGTACCGGCGGCGTTAACCAGCGCATCGGTGCCCCAATCGTCGGGGTCCTTGTAGGACGCCGCCGTATGGATCACCACTTGCGGTTTAAACTCGGCAAACAGCTTGTCAACGACCGATCCATCGACAATCGTGTCCTCGATCAGTCGCAGATTCGCGTGCTGTGTGAGGTTGTCGCGCCGCCCCGTCGAAAAATTGTCGATGGCCAGCACCTCGTCGCCGCGCGCAAGCAGCATATCAATCACGGTCGATCCGACCTGGCCGGCTCCGCCGGTAACAAAGACCTTCATTGAACTGTATCCCTCAACGTAGCGCGGGCAGCCTGCTGCCCGGGTTTGAGCATTGCCTTAAACTCATTCGCCCGATCATGGAAGCGCTGATGCCACAATTCGAGCGACAGGAGCCCCCATGTCTTTCGTGAGAACTGCGAGGCACCCTGGAAGTTCGCCAGCACCACATCGGTGTTGAAGTAGGCCCGCTTGCGAGCGCGCTGCTGATCGAAAACATCGGCGACAAAGCCCTCGAGCGGCCCTTTGAACCATTCCTTCAACGGAACCGGAAAGCCCATCTTGTCGCGGCGCTCTACGATGCTCGCCGGCAGCACGTCGCGATAGGCGGTCTTCATCAGCTGCTTCATCTGACCGCCCTTGAATTTGACGTCCGCCGGCACCGTCGCCAGGAACTCGACAAGCGGATGGTCAAGCAGCGGCACCCGGCTCTCAAGACCATGCGCCATGCTCATCCGGTCCTCGACCTGCAGCAGCGCCGGCAACAGGCACTTGAAGTCGAAATGCGTCATCTTGTCGAAGTAGGCTTCCTTCTTGACATTGTCCTGGTTGTTGAAGATGTCGCGGAATGCCTCGAAGACGCGAGACTTATCCAGCGACAACCAGTCAACTTCGCCGACCATGTCGGTGGAGCGATCGACCAGCCTGAAGTAACGCTTGTCGATGTCGTCAAACAACCCGTCGCGCCAGAACTCCTTGATCATCGGCTTGTACTCGCGCAGCAAGCCAAGATTGGGGACGATGGATTCGATGGTGACGACGTAATTGCCCTTTTGATAGGTGCCGTCCATCGCGGCCTTGATGCACTGCTCGAAATAGGCAACGAGGTATCGCGCGTAACCGCCGAGCAGCTCGTCGCCGCCCTGCCCGCCCAATACAACTTTAACGTGCTTCGCGGCGAGTGCCGAGACCATATATTGCGGGAACGAGCCGGGACCGGCAACCGGGAAATCGAGGTGATAAATGACGTCGTTCAGCGATCGACGAAAATCCTCCGCCGTGATGTCGCTGATGTGGAGCGTCATGTCCGCGCGCTCGGCGACCTCGCGGGCGTAGTGGCTCTCGTCATAGCCCGGATACTCCGTGAAGCGACCATGGAAGGCCAGCCGATTGCGATGGTCGTGCTTGGAGGCCAGCAAGGCCACCAGACTAGAATCGAGACCGCCCGACACATAGCCTCCAATCGGCACGTCCGAGCGGAGATGGATGTTGAGCGAATCCGCGATCAGCTCTTCAAAACGGCTCTCAAAGTAGCGCGGGCTATGGTTGAAATCGACGTCGTACTGAACGTCCCAGTATCGCCGGATCGTAATGGCACCGGCGGAAACGACGAAGGTGTGCCCCGGCAAGAGAGCGCTAACGCCTTCGAACAGAGTTCGGGCGCCAATCGTGTATTGGAAGGTGAGGTATTCCGCGAGCGCAGACGAATCGGTTTTGATATCGCTCAGAAAGGGCAGCAGTGCCTTGGCTTCCGAAGCGAAGAAGATTCGGTCGCCCTGTTCGGTGTAATAGAACGGTTTGATTCCGAATCGATCACGCGCGGCAAACAACTTTTGATTGCGTTCGTCCCAGATCGCAAAGGCGAACATTCCACGCAGGCGCGAAACACAATCCTCCCCCCATCGATCATAGGCAGCGAGGATGACCTCCGTGTCGGAGGTCGAACGGAAAGTCCAGTGAGCGGCGAGCTCATTGCGCAGCTCGATATAGTTATAGATTTCGCCATTGTAGGTGATGATCGTGCCATTCGGCGCCCGCATCGGCTGCGCACCGCTAGCTGTCAAATCAATGATCGCGAGACGACGATGCACGAGGCCGACGCGTCTATCCGAGGACATCCATTCGCCGTCGCCGTCCGGGCCACGATGCGATATCAACGTCGACATCGCGCCAAGCGCGGACGCGCCCTCGGCGAAGGGAGCATTTTGCAGCGATACGAAACCGGCTATGCCGCACATACTAACGTCTTGCCTATGTAATTGTTGATCAGTTCAGGCTTCAGGATTTCAGGTGGGCCAGCACCGACCGCAATGGGTGCAATAGGGTCTTCAGCCACGCGTGGACCAGTTCGCGCGTCTCCGGTCTAGCACGGCCCAACACGGTTGAGAATAGCAAGCGATAGCAGCGCTCTATGATGCTTCGCTTGATCCAGCGGCGGCGTGCGCCCCACCCCGGGGCAGCCGCAATCTCGAAATCGCGATCGCACAAGTACGACAAGCTTGCGCTCTGGTCCGCTCGGAATCGGGCTGAGATGACCTCATCAAACTTTGCAACAAAAGCACGAAATGTGTTATCAGGATTGCAAGCTACTTCTCGATAAGCTCGCTCGATAATTTCGCGGGCGCGCGCTGGATCCTTGAGAACAGCGACTACCTCAGCGTGATTCGAGTGGTCCTTCATCAAAGGCACGTAGTGCCGCCAAGCCTGCATTCGGCCGGAATACTCACCTTCGTACATCACGAGCAGTGTCCTCAAGGCCGCAGCCTCAAAGCATCGAGGCGATATCTGGTTGAGGGAGATCTTGCCGTCTACATCCGCAAAATAAAGTTCCTTCAGGGTCCTAAATTGCGCACCCGGATTCCGACGCTCGTACGCGTCGACCGCCTGCTGGATTTCGCCGGTGAAGTCGAAGACGGAAGCCCCGCTCTCCACGCCCAACATTGCCTTGCAGGAGCGCACAAACTCCGTCCAGTTCTCACCATAGAGGCGGTCCTCTTCCCGGAACGAGATGTCGAGTGTGAGCCCATCGTTCGTTGCCTGCTCGCGGAATGCTCGACCAATCTCATACTTTTCTTGGCCGAGTTCGCCGAGCCATGCCGGCACCTTTCTGGCTCGGTATCCGACATCGATCCGGCGCTTTTCATAGGGCTCGACGTCAAGCTCGAGCAGGTGCTCCGGGACGTAGCCCGTGAGCACGTTTACCTTGGTCACAGCAGGAAGCTGTCCGGCCGGGTAGACTTTCTCGATCTCCTGTTCGGGAACACACGTGAAGAGGACGTCGATCCCGATTTCCCGCATTGCCGCAATCGTCGCGTCAACGAAACGATACTCGTCCTGGATAAAGATTGCCTTTAATCCGCGAAAGTTCGCCAGGGCCTTGCGCGTGCGTGAGCTCACGTAGCTGTCGTTGCAGGCGATCAGAGAGTAGTGAACGATCACTGCATCGAAATGATCTAGATCGAGCCGCGGTGGCAGATCGCCAAAGATCGAGATCATTCTGATCCTGTGGCGGGAGCACACGATCAGAGAGTCGATGTGTTGACGCACGGTCGCAGCACCGTCCTCGCGATAGTCGCAGAGAAGCAGTATCTCTCGCCTCACGAGGCGATGCGCCTTGCGCGCACGAAGACGATCGGGCCCGCCGACAAAATCATCGCCCGTGACTTGAATCCAGCAGGCAGCAACATCTGCAGGAACTCGCCACGAACATTTCCCGATCTATCATATTGATGGAACAATCTCTCAGGCGCTTTCTGCAACTTCACAAGTCGAGCAAGGCGTCGCTTCTGGCGATCCTTCCGGCCCATACTAGATGCCCAGATGGCGCCGCACTCGTTTTCGAAGAGGCATAGGGAGCCGCTTGTAGGCCCAAAAGGCAAAAGGATAGTGCTTGGCAAGCCTTTCCGGTCTCGGCACAGCGGTCTTGTGCTGAAAGTCTGCTCCCCCTTGGGCCGGCATATTATGCTGAAACTCTGTCGTCCCTTGGGTTGAGTTCCTGAACAGCGTTACGGCATCCAACGGCAGATCGGTCGCCGCCTCTTGCACCAATGTTCCTTGCACGGCTTTCGCGCTCGAATTAAGTCGATGCGTCTTGGCCCGGAATTCAATCCACCGCGGATCAACGCGCTTCGGAAACTCTTCCAGAATGGTTTCTTCAATCATCCGGCCGAATGCCTGGTAACCGTATTTCTCCGGCCTTATCAAGTGCCGATAGGCGCGATCGGCCATGGCGGCCAGGTATTCAGTATCGCCAACTTTTGAGAGCACTTCGTCGACGTTCGAAAAATCCTTTTCGAGTGGCAAATAGTGGGCATCAGCTTCCATCGCGCCGGAATAATTTCCTCGGAACAGAATCATTGGGGTCATCATCATGGCCGTCTCGAAAGCGCGGGGAGATATCTGGCCCATGTCAAATGATGCCTCGATGGGACGTGTCACGTCCTCGAACTCCTCATATGTCGCCTTGCGGCGTTGCGCTGCCTCAAATTGCTCAATCGTTTTCTCGAACTCCCCGTCGAAATCGAACAAATTAGATCCGCTTTCACATCCCAGCATGGTGCGGCTGGCGCCGAGGAATTCAAACCACGCCTTTCCATAAATCCGGCTTGCATCATCCATCGCAATATCGTGCGGAATATTGCGCGCGCTGCAAAGCTCTGCCATACGACGGCCGATCTCGTATTTATCGAAACCGAGCCGTCCGTACTTCGGCCCGAGGTTGCGGCCGCGATAAGCAACGGAGACCCGGCGCTCATCGAGCGGCACAATCGAGGGGCGGCGGTCCAGGAGACCTTCCGGCAGATAGCCGGTCAGAGCATTCACAATTCTGAGCCCAGGAAGCTCAGATGCTGGATAAGCGAGATGCCAGAAATCGCAAGGCACAGGCGTAACCAGGACATGAAAGCCGAGCCGCCTCAATTCCTGATGGAGCCGGGCCGTACGGTCATAGTCGTCCTGCACCGAGATGATCTTCAGACCTCGGAAATTCAGCAGCGCCTGTTTGTAGCTATCACTCACATAGTCGTCCAAGATCAGGCGACAACAATAGCTGTGGAAGATGACGTCATATTCGTTCAGGTCGAAGTTCACCTGTGCGCCACCCGTCACGTGAACATAATCGACATCGAATTTCGTAAACTTCTTCAAAGACAGCAGATACTCCATCGTAGTCGACACGTAGGTCGACGAGCTTGAATAAGCCACGATGATTCGCTTGGGAGTTGTGTTGACCATCACGATGTCATGCAAAAAGAGAGGAAGGATCGCGCCAGGTATTCACTTGTCACATTGCAGCAAAACGGATGTGCAATCACGACGGCTGACGAACTGCCGGAGGCACCTGGCTATTCAAAACCGCTAGCCTTGGGAGCGCGGCGGGCGGCTGGCAAAGTCACGCAGCCTTCGTAGAGCCATATCTGCCGCAGGACGCGCCCAACCTGGCAATCGGCGGTAAACTCTCCGCGCAAGCGAACCGCTCCTGAACACCGGCAGCGAAACACCCCAAGATGACTTTGTCGCAGCAGGATCCTTAACAAATCGAGATCGCACGCGTTGCGGGGCATCACGCAGGCCGTCGCTCGACATCGGCCGGTTCGTCAGCCCCCCAAAGTAGCAACCATCATAATCCGGGCTAGAAGACATATCGGTATGTCTACTTCCTGCTGCGGGCAAGACGGAATCCAGATGCTCGTCAAAACCTGCAACAAAGGCTTTATAGGACCAGCGACCAGACGAAATAATATCGCGGTAGGTGCAATCAACCATTCCTTCCAATTGATCGAGCCTTGAAAGCCGTTCGATGACGGATTCCAGATTCGAAAAATCCTTCTTCAGAGGCAAATAGTGGACGTCGGGTTGAAGCAATCCACTGTACTCTCCTTCGAACAATATCAGCGCCGATTTCGTCGCGGCCGCCTCGAAGACACGAGGCGATATCTGGTTCATCCGAATCTCGCTTTCATGCGAAGCCAAATAGCGTTCTCGTATCTGCTCGTATGTGAGCCACGGATTTTCTGTAAGTGCGGCCTGGACTTGACGCCCGATGCTTCCGTCATCGTCGAAAACGTTCGATCCGCTTTCGCTGCCTAGAACCGCCCTGCAGTTCGAAAGAAAATCGTACCAGGCATCACCATAAATGCGCTTGTCTTCCTCGACTTCGATGTCGTGCGGTATGCCTCTCGTTTGGCACTCCTGACGCATTCGGTAGCCAATCATGTACTTGTCTTTGGCCAGATCGCCGAATCTGAACGGCAATGGCCTGCCTCGATAACCAATATGGATCGAACGCTCGCCAAGCGGCTTGTAACCTCCCATCTTCTCGAGCCGTTCGGGTACATATCCGGTCAGATTGGTCAAAAATCTCACCCGTTTGAAACGGCTTGAGGGGTATATTTTTTCCGATTGACCATCGGGGATGCAGGTAAACACCGTGTCGATGTTGAGCGTCTCTATCCATCGACGGGCGCGCTCGGTGTACTCGTATTCGTCCTGGATAAACAGCACTCGATGTGCACGAGCGCTGGAAACCGCAGCAGCGACCTGCGGCGAAATGTGCTGCTCCAAGGAAAGCCGTACCGAGTAGTGAATCACAACGACATCGAACCTCTCGATATCGTAAAGGCAGTCGACGGCATCGACAGCGGTCGCGTAGTACACATCATTTTGAGAATACGTTCCGAAAGAACTGATGTGCTCCATTACGGTCGAGGTAAAGAGGGCATGGGGCGAATACAAGACGAGTATCGACAACCGCCGTCCGCCGGTCTCTGACTTCGATTTTGTAAGACGTTTTTCCTGCAAAGTAACAAACTTGCTATGATGATTTTGTGATTGAGCGGCCAACCGCCCTCCGATCTCTGGTTCTTGATCAGGCTTCGTTTCGGCCACTCTTAATCTTGGCAACTGCCACAGAGTTCAGCAAACGCAAAGCTCGGGCCAGCGCTGCTGGACGACGACCCGCCGCGAGCGCTGAAACGAACCCCGAAGGATGCATTGGCTTGGTAAACACTCATTAGAAGCCAAGGTGCTCCCGAAGAATTCTGAAACGCTCTCTGAAGCTCGTGGCCCAGCGTATTTTATGCATCCACTCATTGGTCGGATATTCGCGATGCGCTTTGAGCGGCGCCCCCAGCAATTCCCCAAACTCAGTTTCCGATAGTTCGAGCTTCTTCAAAACGAACGCCCGATCCTTCGCGATATCTTCGGCAAAGTAGGATGGTTGCTGAAGTTCGGCGAGGGCCTGGTCTCTCGTCATCTCTCCCGATGCCACCAGGCTAGCCAGGTGAGCGCGCCGTTTGTCGAACCCGAAACGCGTCGGCAAATAGTACCCTTGGAAGAATTTTGTGAACCGCGATTCGTAGTGCTTTCCCCCGTAATAACGCCAGCCAAATCGCTTCTCGAGATACTCAATCGCAGACCGTTTGCTGAAAGGCATAAGATCAAGCGGCGCCACGATCTTCAGGCCAAGAAATTTTGGAAGATAGAAATTGAAGTACCAAAAGCCCATCATGGGGAATTTTCTCAACGGTCGCTTTCCGAACTGCCGGTGAACTGCCCGAATGTGGGTCAGGTCGCCCGCGCTATAGCCCCAGGCGCTCGGCAGAATGGACTCCGTGGAGTAATTGCTCCCCGTCAAAACAAAGGGAATCCGCTGGCGCGCGGTCTCTTTGTACAGGGCTGCCAGGAAGGCGTGATCTTGTGGTATATCTTGATTGGGCACGCCTGCCCGCAGGAACGCGAGCTGCAAATCTTTCATCTCTTCCCAATCGACCACGACAGTGTGCAGATCAATCCCGAGTTTTGTGATCATCAACTCGATGTTTCTCACGGCGAGTTCGCTATTCCATCCCGCATCGACGTGGATAGCGAGGATCCTCAGGCCCCACTCTTCATGAGCCTTCATCAGGAGGTAGGAGCTGTCGACCCCGCCGCTGACGCCCAGAACGCAGTCGTACGCCTTTCCCTGACCTCGCTGCTTCATTTCAGCGATAAGAGCATTTAACTTTTTCTCTCCGCGTTCATCGGGAAGCCAATAATTGTCCCGGCGATCCATGATCAATTTGCAATGGTTGCAAATCCCGGATTCGTCAAAAACGATATTCTCATCCGTGGTGTCCATTACGCATCGGACACATACCTGATACCGCACGTCGCTATTCATCATCGTCCAACTTGATAGAGGTCGATTCAACTCACCGGCAGCCGCTACAGAGCTCGCACCAACCTGGATGTATCCTGGATAAGCACCGAACTTCAGAAACCGTCAGAACATCCGCTCCAACTTCTCGCGTTCCGGATAGGTAATCAATACGGCACGATGCTTTCCGTGCAACACAAACAAGCTGCCGGCCGCCACGGCAGAGGCGCCTACGTCTATGGCGCGCTTTAAGTCTTCGACTGAAGACGCGCCTCCGCAAGCAACGACTGGAACGTCGACATGCTGCGAGACGGAGCGTATCAAAGCATCATCGTAGCCCGCTCGTGTCCCATCTCGGTCGACGTCGTTCAAAAATAGCTCGCCCGCGCCGTACTCCACGCATTGCTTGACGAAATGTAGCGGGTCAAGGCTCAAGTTTTTTTTGTTTCGGGGGTCGAACACGCAATAAGCTCCGAATAGCTTTCTCTTGATGTTGACCGATACCACCACACTTTGGCTTCCAAACTCTTCGGCAACAGAGGAAATCAACCCGGGATTCTCAAGCGCCGCAGTGCTCAAGATGACTTTTTCAGCGCCGTTCCGGAGGACGCGACGCACCTGATCCAGGTTACGCAGGCCGCCTCCATAGGCAAACGGCATGAAGCATTCAGATGCGATCGAACTGATCAAATCGTAGTCGATCTCGCTTCGCTCTCTTGAGGCGCAAATATCCAAAAAGATGAGTTCGTCGACCTCTTTCTCGTTAAAAATCCGGACCGCGTTGAGCGGATCGCCAACGTACTTGGGGTCGGCAAACTTGGTGGTTTTGACGAGACGACCATGCTCAATAAGCAGGCACGGAATGATGCGCGGGATTTCCTTCAACCTTTTCCCCACCCCTCGTTCGACCACGCTCCCAACTCTTTCAAGTACTGCCTGAAGAACTGAAAGCCGAATTTATGACTCTTCTCGGGATGAAACTGAACCGCGAGGATGTTTGCTTGAGAAACCGCCGCAACAACAGATCCACCATAGTCGAGAGTACCTACGATCACGTCCTTGTCCGACGGCACAAAATGGTAGGAATGCGCGAAGTAAAATCGTGGCTTATGGCCGACTTCCGTCCAGATACCAGCCGACCCAGCATCGATAGAACGCCAACCCAGATGAGGGACCTTGAGCTTCGCTTCAGGGTCGGGCCGAAGCCTATTCACGTCACCTTTGATCCAACCGAGACCAGGCTCACGTCCCTCTTCACTGCGGTCCGCCAAGAGTTGCAGGCCAACACAAATTCCCAAGAGCGGGATTCGGTCCGCATGCACCCGTCTTTCAATAACGCCCAGCAACCCCGAACCGCGCAAGGCACCGACGCACGCGTCAAAAGCTCCGACGCCCGGCAAAATAAGCGCCGTCGCTTCCAGCAACGTCTCCGCGCTGTCGGTTATGACGGCATTGCCGCCGACGTGTTCAATCATGTTCCGGATCGAACCGAGGTTTCCGATGCCGTAGTTGATGATCGCGATCATCTATTAGCCGCGAATTTCGCTGTTCAGCCAGGGAGCCGCGCGCGAGATCAGGCGCCGAGCGCGCTGCTTAACGCCCACATTCAGGCGACGCAGCCATTGGGCCGTAGTCGTGCCGACGGGCTGGCCAAGGCGCGCGTTGGCGGCTTTGTGCTCCTCCCGCGCACGCCCATATATCTCATCTATTCCGACGATTTCTGCGTTTCGAGCAAGCCCGGAAGATAGTTGGAGAGTCTCCGATAATACCTGCTCCGCAAACGCACTGTAGGAGTACTTTCCGGATTGCACGATGTCCCGGTAGGCACGCCCAACGATCTCAGATCTATGAGTGTCCTGCTTCACGAGTGACATAATCTCCGCGAGGTTACTGAAGTCGCGCTTCAATGGCAGGTAATGGACCCATGGCTCCAATACGCCATTATAGTCTCCCTCAATCAACACCTGACATGTACCCGTCGCACACGCCTCGAGATGTCGAGGCGACAACGCAAATAGGGCGAAAGTCCCATCCATCCCGGGAAAACACTGAGATTCGATCTCCTCCAGGCTGGAGGCTGGATGTTTCTCCACATAGTCAAGCGTGCGAATTCGAATGGTGCCATCCCAATCCAGGATGCTGGCGCCGCCCTCAAGGCCAATTGTGTATTTGCAGCGCAACAGAAAATCGTACCACGCGTCGCCCATAAATACGTCTTCTGGCCGCGACGAAATATCCGTTCGAATACCTGCCCCTCGGGCATGCGCCTCGACACGATCTCCAATCTCGATCTTCAGGATGCCATGTCGTCCGAGCCAAGAGGCTTGCCGCCAGTTTCTTCCGCCCGCCCGATAGCCGATATCGATATCTCGGGCGTCACGACGCCCTGCTTGCAGTGCGTCGATCTTCCGCAGAGTTTGTTGCTCAAGATATCCAGTGAGGACCGTATAAAACTGCACTCTCTGCCTATCGACGAGCGGATATATCTTCGGCCATTCGCTTGCGGGAGCAACTGAGAAAACCGCTCTGACGTCGTAAGAATTAATGAAGTCGCATAACAAATCGGCGGAGATAAATTCGTCCTGGGGAACAGCAATCTTGATTGCCGGCGAATCACGCAAGAATTCAATCTGGCTACAAAGCAGGTTAAAGAGCGCAGGCCCTCCCCATCTGCCGCAAAAGAAAAGGTCATGAAAGACGATAATGTCGAAGGAAATATTCTTCGCATAATCCGGCAGATCTTTGTGCTCTAGATTTAGGTAGAAGACGCGATGCTGGGGCAAATGCCGCTCGAAACAATACAAGTGATCGTACGTTGCGATGCGCATCGTGGGCGCATTGTGCCAATAAACGACTAGAATATTCAGCTTTCGGTCTTGCATCGCAGACCAGTTCATGGTGGACTTACCTTCAAAATCTTTTTCAGGATGCTTTTGAAAGGTCGCGGCACTTTCGACCGAACCCCATTGATAGTTTTCTCCTCGATCCGGGACACCCACTTGGCTAGCGGGCTGTGGATGCTCACTTGCCGAGGCGCATTGGGCGCGATTGGCGCGTATAGTCGCGCCAGCTCTTCCGAGCTCTGCATGGCGGAGGCCAATCCGCGCAGCTCCAGTCCGGGAGCGCTGATGCCAAGGTCCCGCTTCAGGTGCGACGTGACCAGTTCAAACACGGCGTCGAACTTGCGATCATAATCATGTTCCAGGCATTTCTGCCGCATGATCAGCTGGTCGTTGTCACCAAGAACGCGCCGATCAAGCCGCCTGACTCCGTCAATGAACGCATCTCTTCCTGATGCTATGAGAAGCCCCGGCCCCGCTTCGGTTCTGAGTGCACTGAGATCAGTCGACACGACTGGAAGGCCAGCCGACTGCATCTCGAACGCCTTCAGGGGAAAGGTGTTATCTACCAGAATGGGGTCACTCTTGTAGGGTATTAGCCCAACGTGGGCGGCCGCAAAGATCCCGGGTAGCTGTTCGACGTCAACGGCTCCCTGATAGCTAACATTCTTGCGAGAGACGAGCAATTTCCAACGCTCGGCGTCGGAGGTGTCAGCAATTCCCGAAATCGGGCCGAAGAAGACAAAGTTCGTAGTGGGGTTGGCTGCGGCTGCGGCATCGAGCAATTCAAAGTCGAGCCTGTTGTTGATGTTTCCGGCATAGACTGCGGTTTTCTCCCAACCTTCGCCAAGCCGCACCACGGTCGCATCGCGCTCACGCGTATTGTAGAAAGCGAAGTCGCAGCCATTGGTTACGGCTGTCGCTACATCCTTCGCGAAAGGACGATGCGACGCAACGACGCCTTCGCTGACACCGATGACCAGATCCGAGATCGCCAACAGGCGCTTGAGCCGCTCAATGAAGCCTTTGGTCAAACGCTCGAAATAGAAATAGTTCTCGGTCGCGTGAAAAACACGCATGGACGCCGGCAAGATTTCCGAAGCAAACAGATAATCCGGATTATAGGTCCACAGAATCGGCCGCGAGTAACCGTGGGCGGCCATATCTTCGTGAAGCTGCTTTGCTTGCAGCATGCCTGTCGTCAGCGAGCAGATCGGCGGGTACGCCGCACGGACTTTCAGAATGCGTGCATTTGGAATGCGAGGCTCGGGCAGGGAAACCGATGGCTCGTCGTCCTTCATCAGGACCGGCTGCACCAGTACAACCGGCAAGTGTCGCGCCCAACGCGAGGCATAATGCCATCGATTACTGCGCATCTCCCACGGCCAGCTGTCATACATCAGGAAATATATGCAGTCTGCCTTCCCATCGCCAAAAGCCGGTGGAGCAACAACGGTCGCACTCATGCTAGGCAGTCCCCTTGAGCCGGCCCTCGATCGCGGCGGCGACGAGGTTGCGGTGAAAGGCAGGATCCGAAATCGGCCGCTCAGGATGCCACATCACGCCGAACCAGGGCAGCCGGCCATGATGCGCAGCCTCGACCGTGCCGTCGGGCGCAGTCCCCAGCGCGACGAGGTCCTTAGCCAGTCCGCCGCTCTGAATTGCCCAATTATGGAAGCTGTTGACCGAGCCGACACCCTGCAGGTATTCGCCGCGAATTGGGTGTGACGTAGCAACATGATCATGGGCCGGCACGAGCGTGCCTCCCAACTGAAGATTGAGCATCTGAAGGCCCCGACAAACAGCAAGCAGCGGTTTACTTCGATGCTGGCAGTACGCAATCGCGGCCTCTTCCAATCGGTCTCGTTCGGGCGCGGGATTTACCGCGCCAGGTAAGGTCGCAACGTCATTGCCGCCGGTGAGTATCACTGCGTCAGGAGCCAGCGCAGCAAGGTACTCGTCCGCTGACCTTACATTGTTCGATAACGCAACCGGAATGTGGCCGAGTTGCTCCATCATTGCAGCCCACGCCTGATCCAGTGCATCGCGCCGCTCACCCGTTTGCGAAACATCCACGCGTTGCGTCAAAGCGACCAAGAGACGTTTTGTCATGGGCGGGCCACCGCGCTCAACCGCCGCTCGCGACAGTTGAGTTCCACCAGTGGCGCATCGGCCAGCTCCTTGTAGCGGGATTCTCCGATGCCGATGGCTGCCGGCAAACCGAACTCGGCCGAACGAATTGCCATATGCGAATTGGCGCCGCCGTACATTGTAACAAGGCCGGCAATACGATGGCCGAATATCCAGTCAAATCCCGGATCGGCGCGTGGCACAATGACGATCTTTCCGGCAAGGTCGCCTGCCGCATCGTCGTCGCGCAGTGCGATCCCGGGCGCCGTTACGCACTTGCCGGTCACGAAATTCGGTTGGGTTTGTTGATGCTCGAAGCTGTAAAGATCGCCCGCGCGACAGATCAGCGTCGGCAACTCGACGAAACAAGCCAGTTGGGATTCTTCAGCTCCCGCGTCTGCTCGCGTGCGCAGTTGCTCCGCGTCGGCCGCAATACCGTGCGAGAAAGCCACGAGATCCGACAATTCGAGATTGGCGAGTTGCTCGCGCGACATGCCGATCGAAACACCCCAATTCGAAATGATATTCAGTGCTTCCGACAAAGCGCGCGTAAAGACAAACTTCGAAAGTTCGCGGCCCTGGATGGATTCGCGAAAGAACGCGTCTAACGTGTCCATCTCGACGTCAATTCCCGCAGCGCGCAGCCGGCTGGTAAGCGCGTTCGCTTCTGCAAGTGTCCAGATATGTTCGACATGCGGCTTGACTTTAGCGACATCGACAATCGGCTTCAAAAATCGATCTGGCATCTCGGCATAACACGCAGAAGCAATGTCGTAGGTGCCAGGACGCAAATGACCGTAGCGGCCGGCGAACTCCGCAAACGTGAGGTTCCCGGATCTCACGGCGACCGCATCTGACACGAAATCCTGGCTCACCGTGCTGATCGACTGTAGGAAATTTTCGACACGTTCATGCGACAGCACCTGCTCTCGAACCGCGCTGCGCAGCAATGTCATCGCGACAAATGCGCCGCGCGCGAGATGCGCGAACGGCAACGTGCCGTGCTCGCTGCATAAATCGATCAGCGCGAGCGCGCATGATAAATCGTTCTTCTTCGCCCCCTCATCCAGACGCTCGTCGAGCAACGATGAGAATGTCAAAGAGCCTTGGAGGTCACCATGTGCGCGACGAATGCCGGAAGCAGTGATATCTGCCAGGGCCGGCGCCATCGCGGCAAATCGCTCTCGACTATGACCGGCCTCATCAGCCAGTCGGGCGAGCTTCGCGTCAAGGTCAAAGGACCAAGCCGTCGGCACGACCTCGAATTCGACCTTGTCATGTAACTCCGGGTTACGCTCAAGGCGATCCAAACAGGCGTTGACAAGGTCCTTCGTCGTGCCATCGTCGATAACCGCGGGGACGAAGGAGTTGAAGCTCGCTCGTACGTCTACATAGGCGTGACCGGCAAATCGTCGGACCAGCGGCCAACGTCCGACATTTCGATAGCCATATTCGGCGCGCTGCCTGGCCCACACCTCGTCAGTGATCAAACGTCGGTAGAGATCGAATGCCAGGCGGCCGGGACGGATTCCGATGATCTCCGCTGGGTTCCAATCCGGCATCACGCCCCAGATCGTCCTGTCGCCAACCTGCGAGGGCGGCAAAGTCGCCAGTTCCTTCATCTGGCTTTCGACGAAGCTCAGCGCCTCCATCACCTGCCCGTCCGTCTCGCCGGTGCGTTCATGAGCGATAACCAGGGGCCTGACCTGGAGGACAAACACACGGCCGGCATGGTCTACGGCAAACTCCAGGTCAAGCGTGTCATTGTCGGAAATATCTTCGATCTCACGCGTCGCCTCGACCACATCCGCAATGAACTGCGGAACGCCGGAAACCACTATCGACGCGCCACGATACAATACGAGAGTCCGCTGGTCTTGCGCCCGGCCGCTCGTAACATCGTCGGTGCGGTCGCCTTCAGTCCAAGCCACCGTAATGTACGGGCCGCCAATGCGACCGGTACGCGTCAGCACGACCCCGCTCGCGCGAACGTTGCCCACCATCCGCTGGACCAGCACCTGATTGGCCGCATCGTGACCGTCGTACGATCCAATTACCTGTGCGATGGCCTCGCGCAGGGCCTCCTCATTGCCCTGAACATCGAGCTTGCTTTTGAACCTGCCGGCATTGCTGCTCGCGAAACTGTCTTCCGCCAAGGCGCTCGAACGGACCGCGAAGGGTCCTGTCCCGAGCGAACTTATTTCCCGCAGACACGCCTGGGCATCATCGTTCCAGCGGCCGACATCGATTCGAACCTGCTCCAAGATTATCGAGCGGCTGATACGTTCGCGCAGGCGTTCGAGCGTCTCCGCTTTGGTACCGAACAGGAACCGCGTGAGGTCCCGATCATCGTCGAGATCCGACCAGCAGCCATGCCCGTCAACGAGGTGGACGTTGTGGCCATCAGCGATCAGCGCACCCACAATCGCCGACAAGTGCCCTTGTCGCAATGCCGGATCGGCCGACACCTTCACAGTTCGCAGCGCCGGCATCATGCAAGCCGGGAACTTCACTGCGCCGATGAATTCAGCCCGCCGCCCCGGCCCGGCCATCCCGACACCAATCGCACGACCTTCGTCGATCCGTATCGCCTCGCGCTCCGTGCGACGGATCCCGGTCTCGTGCTCCGGCTGACTATCAATGGCAACGACGATCGCATAATCCGGAGCATCGGCCATCTTGCGCGCGAGCTCGGGCCGCAAGACGATATCGCTGTAACAAACGTAGCAGTCCCGGTCCTCGTCGAGCGGCGCGGCGAGCAACGACCCCGCAGCGCCGGTCTCGTTCCAGGCCGAATTCAGAACGAAGTTGACGCCGGGAAAGGCCTCCAAGACGCTCTGCATTTCATAGCCGCCAACAAATACGGTGCCTCCCGCCAATTTCTTGAACGCATGCAGAATCCAATCCAGCGTCTTGCGATCCCTGCCAACGACCCGAAGCGCGCTATGCTTGCGTCCGACGGACGGACGTCCGGCGCCAAGAATGATCAAGCGCGCCTCGCGCGCTTTTGTCGTTGTCAAGATGCTTGTGTGCATGATTGTGAGGGCGCTGTGTCGAGCTGTGTCAGAACACGTCGCCACATCGCCGGATGCATCCAGTAATATGACATGCCTTCTGTCGGCTCCTGCCGTTGCCCTGTCAGTCGACGCAAATCACCGTCGACGTGCTTCACGACATCGACGAACAGTTGTGCCCGCAGATGAGGATCGAACGCGTGCAAAACAGCACGATAGGCGGTGGGAGCATCCCGCTCCACCGCGGATCGAATTCCGTCGAATGCCGGTCGATCGAATTCGCGCGTCATGATCACGTCACCTGTGTCGATGCCTTGATTCATGAAGAAGCAACTGGCGCCCGGACGCCCCCGTATCAGAAGCGACCAGAACAACCCATCCGAACCACGCACCTCGGGAACAACACCTGGATGGATATGGAGAAAGCGAATCGATGGGTCATTCAACAGCGCAGGAGGTACGCGTCCTCCGTCAGTATAAAGAAAGATCTTGCATGATTGGCGGCGCAAGGTCCGGTGCAAGCCGGCATCATTGTAGTCTATCGCGGTGACGCGCTGGAGTTTGTCGCAGTAAGCCGAATGATCGAACTCGACGGAATAATCGATAGGCCGCGGCACGTTCGCCTGGACACGACGGCAAAGAGCCCAAAACTCTTCATCACCCGTCACCGCTGGCGAGCGGAGACGTTGCAACCAAAGCCACGCCAGCCTTTCGCCAAGCTTCTTCCGCAAGCTCGCATAGCGCGGAACGTTGCCAACGAAGTCGACCAGCAACACTTTTGACGGACGGAACCCCGCCTCCTTGAGATAAGTGAGATAAGTGCGGCTCGTCGGGCACTGCCGCGCCGCCACAACAGTTAGTGAAAGACTACGCATGCGACAGCGTCATGCCTTCCGCGAGGCGCTCCGCCCATGCCTTCAACGAAGGCGCTGATACGATTTCTGGCGCCAGCAATATTCCGTCCAGCATCTTGAACGCTGCATTAAGACAAGTCCATTCGCGGTCAGCTTCGGCAAGAGCTAACAACTGCGCGCACAGAAGCATGGCATACTGCGGCGCAGCGACGATCCCGTCTCCCGGCTGACGCCAATCCCGGTCGTAAAAGGCAAGCAGCCGCCGCGTCAATTCGACCTTCCGGCGCAGGCGGTCAAAGGTTGCGCGGTGTTTGACGATGTCCACCAATTCCCGCTGCTCCGCCAGGAAGCACTCGACGGAGAAGAATTCATCTGCTGCCCGTGGCGCTGGCAGATCCGACACGAATTGGGAAACCTTCATCATAGTCGATCGTCGTAATAGCCGCTCAACGTGCCCTTGCCGGCCAGACCCTCGTAACGCTCCAGGTCGGCAAGCTGGTCGATCTCCAGCCAGCCCCCGTCGATGAAGGCGGCACCAACGTCGAAACCAGCATCGATGAGCGCTTGAATGAAGGACGTCATGAACATGTTGGAGCGATCGCGCCCGTCATAGGGCCCCTCCGGGGGCAGACGGTGATGAAACTCCACAACCTTCGGCGCGACCCTGGCGGCCACCCGAAACAGCCCAATATATTGTCCTTGGACGTCGTCATAGGACTTTGGCTTCTTGCCCAGTTCTTCGATGCGGCCGTTCGAGGCGATGCGCATCGTCTCCGCGTCCGCGAGAGGATCGTCCATGCGCAATTCCCACAGGTCGCGCCAACGACGGTCTACCGCCACCGAGATCTCATGACGATTCGCCAACACCCTCTCGAGCACGCGGCGTTCATAGACAATGTCGCCATAGCTAACGAGGACATCCCGCGTACCATCGAACAATGCGCCCGCTCGCATGAGCGAGGCGACCATATTGGTCGAGCGGTACTCCTCATTCATGAAGCGCCGCAACGGATACACCGCAGGGTCAACGCTTTCCGGCGCATGGCCAAGCACGATCGAAATATCGTCAATGCCGCAGTCTCTGAAGACCTCAAGTTGCCTGTCGAGCAGCGAACGGCCGGCAAGCGAGACCATGCATTTGGGCCGCGTGTCCGTTATCGGGCGCAGACGGGCACCAAAACCCGCAGCAAGGATGACGGCAGACGTCATGGCGACACCGTGGCTCGAGGTTGCAGGCCGCGCCGACCGAGCCCTTCAATCGCGTCGCATGCGGCTTTGGCGACCGACGGCCGACGAAAGACGATGCCCGGGAGCGCGGCTTCAATTCGGCTCTCCCAACTAGCAAGGTTCTGCAGCAGCCGGCCGGCTGCGGCCGCGCATGCCGGAGCAAGCGCCGGCACAACAACCCCAATCTCTTCGCGAGCGCGCAACTCGATAGGCGCAAGGCCCAGATCCTGCCAGGTGGAGTTGACCACCTTTCGTGAAACATCCACAAAAAGTATCGGCCTCCTGCGCATCAGTGCGTATTCAAACGCCGTGCCGGAATAATCAGTTATGCAAACGTCGGCTTCATTCATGGAGACTGGCAATTCAGTCGGCAATTCGACTTTGAAATCCTGCCCTTTGAACGTCTCAATCATCTCGAGATACGCCGGGTCCTGGTTCTCGACCTGCATCGGGTGTGCGCGCAGCGTCACTCGGTATTGCTTCAACAGCTCTCGCGTTAGCTCCCGCCCCAGACACGGCAGGAGACTCTCCGGCCCCCAGGAAGGTGCCAACAGCACATGCGGCTTTGTCGCGGTCTGGCCGGGCAGCTCCGAAGCTGGCAAGACGTCCGCCTTGCCATACCCGATCGCTCTGCTTTGACGGCCGACGAGATTCCGTCTTCGCGCCAGAGCCTCGAATTCGGCAATTTGATGAGGCCCGGCGGCGAACAACACGTCGTAGCCGTCGAATGCGTCGACGGGATACGCCATGTGGAGGCTAACCAGCGAGTGCGGCATGTGGATACGGTAGCTTGTAGCGACATCGAACCAGTCCGCCGGTATCCCGCTGGAGGCCGTCACTGCGATCGGCGCGCTGATCGTCCGCAACGCAAGCGGCGCGATCGAGGACACGACTGTAACTCCCATCGCCTGGTAACGCGCGATGTCGGTGGCAGGCGCCGGGCCGGTGATGGCGAACACGACATTCCAGCCTCGCCTGCGGCTTTCCCAAATGGTGGAACGAATCCATACCTCATCAACCCATGAGGCGGCATAGAACAATACGTCCGTAGAGGGCGGTCGCTTGAACCAGCCTAGCACCGATTTCACCACAAACGTCACACCTCGTCCAAGACGACTTCAAATACGCTGCATGATGTAGAGTTCGCGCGTACCCGCGTCCGTCTTCTTGTAGACCCCGTCAAATCGAAAGAGCCTGTCTTCGACGCTGGCCATCCCTTCGTAGAACTCAGCGCTACCGACGTCATTACAATGGGTTTCGAACACCAGCGTCCCACCGGGGCGAAGCAGCGAAGCCATTCGTTCCATATGATCGACAATGCTCACGCGGTAATTGTGGTCATCGGTCCAATGAGTAGCGAATGACAGAACGGTATCGAAGGGGGCCGGGGGGCGATATTCGACGAGATTTCCAGCCGAGAGGTGGACCGAGTCATCGACTCGCAGATGCTTCGCTACCAACTGACCGATTTCGATCATGTAGGGATTGATATCGATGCCATGTGCAGAGGCGCCAATTCGGTAGGCTGCCAGCACAGCGATGAAGCCGCAGTTGCATCCGATATCCAGGACGGACTCATTCGGCTTTATCCAGCGCCGTAATTCGTAATCGTCAAATCGATAGTCGGACATTCTATCGCCGAGCACGCCGGCGATGGCCAATCCCTGATAAGGAAGATCGTGAAAGTATTTGAAGCTGGCCGCGTCAGCTCGATAGCGCCGCAAGACGTCGTCAATCTTGCGCTGAAGTGCGAGCTGATCCCGCATGGGATCGGGTGTATCACCGTCCCTGTCGGAAAAATACAACGCCATAACGCCATCACGCGCGTGCGACGTCAGTCTGATCGCAAGACCGTGCATAATAGCGGCCAATCGGACGACCTTCCCATGCACCTTCGGTCGAAGGCTAAGTTTGGCTCTGTAATTCTTTGGAATCATGCTGCTTGCTAGACCGCTTTGGCCGAAAGATTGGTTGATGCGCTTCTTGCACTCGGCGAATACGTCTTCCAAAGTCCGCCTTCAGAAAGAAGTAACCACTCATTCAATCCTATCCAGCGCCACAAATCCCAATGCCGCGGGGCAAGACCATCCTGGAGGTCGTTCCACATGCCGGTCATCTTTGCTCGGTCGTATGCCTTCAGTTTCGTTATCGGCCCCTCAAAAAGCCGCTCACGACACCAATTCTTCAACGGACCTCGCATCCAGACGTCAAAGGGAGCCGCAAACCCGATCTTATCGACTCGCCACCGAATTTGCTCCGGCAAATAACCTTTCGTCGCGGATCGCAAGATGTGTTTATGCCATCCGTTATGCAGCAACGCATCATCGGTAAGCCCGATGCACCAATCGACGAAATTGTAATCGAGAAACGGAAAGCGTGCCTCTACGCCGAATGCCATCGCATTGCGGTCGGCCGAGTTAAGCTGCTCTGGCAAGACAGAGTACTGTAAACCATGCGCGAGCAGATGCCGGAATGTGTTTCCACCTTTCGACGACGGCACTCCCGGTCGGGCCGGTTCATCCGGGTCCAGACCCTCGCGCCACTGCCTAACCCCCCAATTCGCCAATTCCGCAACCGAAAAGCCAATCCGTCGTGACCCATTTTCATACTTGGCGGCTTCCCGTTTCAACTTCCATGCCCACATCAGCGTTTCTTTAGCAGCGTGTGCATATCGCCCCTGCTTCAGCCAATCAAATTGCGCCATTTGAAAGTAGTACTGGTAACCGCCAAGAAGCTCGTCAGCCCCCTGTCCGTTTAGCACGACGATGTCGCCGCTCTGACGGACCAGCCGCATCAAACACCATTCCAGATAGGTCGAAGCCGAAACGTTTGGTTCTTCATGGTGCCAATGAAGCAGCTGGCATTCCTCGATCAACCGCATTGGATCAACACTGAGGGGTCGAGGATCTCCGCCGCTGTGCTGGTTGACGAGATCTATAAAATGGCCTTCCGATATGTCCGGATCGCCGTCGAACCTGATGGAGTATGTTTTGCCCGGATACCGCCCGTTCTCGCTGTTCTTCGCGGTAAATCCGACGAGCGCCGACGAATCAAGACCGCCCGATAAACAAGCGCCGAGCGGGACATCGCTTCGCAGGCGCAGTTCCACGCTTTTTTCCAGCAGCGATCTGAACTGCTCCACGGCCTGCGTGCGGTTATAGGGACGGGTACCTTCAAACTTGGGCGTCCAGTATCGCCATTGCCGTTCGATCTTGCCACTCGCATTGACAATCATGGCGGTTGCAGCAGGAACCCGTCGAACCATCCGGAACAGAGTCCCTTCCGACAGATCGAGGGAGGCGCCACCAGCATATCGCTCGACCTGCTCGTGATCCAGCGTGGCCTCGATTTCGGGATGTGCAAAAAGGGCCTTCATCTCTGAAGCGAAAGCAATTCCGCCGCTGTCTAGAGATGCATAGAACAGCGGCTTTTCGCCGAACCGATCGCGAACGACAAATAGCTGCCGCGAACGCCGATCCCAGATTGCAAAGGCAAACATCCCGTTGAGCCGACTAACACACTCCGTACCCCAGGTCTGGTACGCCTGCAGAAGAACCTCCGTGTCGCAGGTCGTGTGAAATTGAACTCCATTCTGCGCCATTTCCTCGCGCAGCTCGGCAAAATTGTAAATTTCACCATTGTAGACAATCGCGCACGAATTATCGGACGTAAACATCGGCTGATTTGCCGTCGCGCGCAAATCCAGAATAGCAAGCCGCCGATGCCCAAGACCAACGTGGCCGGTTCCGGCAGTTCCAATCCACGATCCGAAGCCATCTGGTCCGCGATGGGCAATACGATCGCGCATGCGATCGAGAATTGCAGAATCGATTGGTCTCGGAGAGACCAGTGCGACAAGGCCGCACATGAAGTTAGCCTATTCTCATACTGGAACTCAAATTCTACCGTCGATTTGCGGAGAAACCGGAGTTGTTGCGTCACCCAACAGCCAGGCCCCAGCGTAGAGAAGCGCTGGCGGATCGCTATCGTTGGTGTCAGCAACTTTCAGACAAAAAGCCCTGGAAACGTAGTCGAGACGATTCTCGACCGAAAATTGACTGTGTACACTGACATCGAAGACTCCGATCGAGAGGAGATACTCTCCCGAACCAAACGGGAGCGGCGAGATCGACATCGTTACCTCTCGTTCAGCGCCACCATCGAACGTAAAACGATCGAGCGGACTTTCGAAGGAGGCCACGCGCTTTCCGTCAACGCTGTAAATCATCGCAACGTATTTGAGACTGTATGTGCCGGCCCGCTCGCAACCGAGAGATATCTTCAGCTCGAAATTTGTTCCAACTGCGACAACCGCTCGATTGCCGTCAGCATCTTTGTGCTCGAGGTTAGTGATGCGAACAACCTTGTCCGACGCAAAGCGAAAGACAGTCGCCCCATTGGATAGAACATCAGGTCTCTCATTTTCATCATGGGAGCTGATGATCTCTTGCGCGAGAATGTTCTTTCTCAATTGAACGCGTGAGACAAGTTGCGCCGCCCAGTCGCTCGATGCAACAGGCTGTCCCTGGTCTCCAACCGCTTCAACCGGCGGTCCCTGATCCTCAACCGGCTCAACGGTCAGTCCCTGATCTTTAACCAACTCAACGGGTAGTCCCTGATTTTTGACCCGTTTCTGGATGGCATTCTCATATGCTTCGATAACCTCGCCTGGCGTGCCGTCGGCGACAATTTCGCCCCTCTCCATCCAGATAACGCGATTGCAGAATTCGCGAATTTGCCCGAGCCCGTGCGAAACGATCAACAGTGTCGCGCCCGACGCGGCGAGTTTACGCATCCGGGCGGCGCTCTTATTAGAGAAATACGCATCGCCTGCGCCCAGCACTTCATCGATGATAACGATGTCCGGGCGCACCGCCGTCGCAGCCGCGAACTGGAGCCGGGCAACCATACCTTGAGAGTAGGTCAATATCGGCCGATCGAAGAAAGCTCCCAGTTCAGCAAAGTCCTCCACGTCTGCCATCGCCGCTTTTGATGCCGCGCGATCAAGGCCGTTGTAGATCAGGGACGCTTCAACATTTTGGCGGCCGGTAGACTCGTTGTGGAAGCCGAGACCTGCCTGCATTATCGCTTGAACGGAGCCCGTGACAGTCACTGTGCCGTTGCTGGGCGCAAAATTACGGCTTACCAGCTTAAGCAAAGTGGTCTTTCCGGCACCATTTCGGCCGATAATCCCGATCCTCTCGCCTTGCAAGACGGTGAAGCTGATGCCTCGGAGAGCCTCGAACTCCACAAATGTAGGCAACGGCCGCCAGAACCGCAGCTTATAGAGGCCTATCCGGTCAATTATGGCTTCGTTAAAAGACGAATAGAGACGATACGCCTTTTTAACACCATTAAATTGAATTGCGTTTGTCACTTGTGGAGCTGCAGTAAACCTGAAGGGAGCGTAGTTTTTTCGATTGTCGATGTTGCCGGCGGCCTAGACGGCTTCCGCAAACTTCCAGTTCGCCAACGGGTACGACTGGGCACGTACTTGTCGATCATCCACGACCTTCAACTCGTAGCAGCGCATTAACGTGTCAAATCGACAAAGCGTCCCGGCGGTTGTGGTCGAATAATTCAAACGATCATAAATGGACAACGACATCAGATACTCTCCTTCGCCTAGAGGAAACGGCGAAAGATCGACGCGAACTTTTCGCAGCAACGGCGCTTCAGCATCGAAAAAATCGATCGGACTTTCCGCGCGACAGATCCGGTGCCCCTCGCTCGTCCAAAATCCGACATAATAAATGCAGCCGTAGCGTCCGGCCTCCTGAACATCCAGCAACAGTTCGACCTGCAACTGCGCTCCGGGTCTTACTTCAGTCACCACGTTCTGTTCCGAGGTCACAGAGAACCCCGAAACCTGCAATCCTGGGCGCCCGGGCCAGCGATAGACCTTCTTCCCGTCATCGAGAGGCGTAAGTACATCGTCATCGGCGGAAATGTCGCTGACGCGCGCTCCGGTCATGGCAGCTTGCGACAGACGCTCCATATAGACCTCGTACGCTGCCACGACCTTTCTGGCGGTGTCTTGATAGTGAATCCGCCCGTCGTGCAACCAAACAGCCCGGTCGCAATATTGGATGATTTGTTGCGGTGAATGAGACACGAGAAGCAGGCTGCATCCGAACCTTGTTAAGTCGTACATGCGGCGCGCGCATTTTGCGGAGAAATAGGCGTCACCAGCACCCATTACCTCATCGACAATCATGATATCGGGCTTGATTGCTGTCGCGGTCGCGAACTGCAGCCTCGCCAGCATACCCTGCGAATAAGTCGATATCGGCTGATGAAGGAATTCACCGAGCTCAACAAATTCAGAGACGTCATCAACCGCAGCCTCGAATTCGGAACCCTCGAGCCCATTGAAGCTCAACGATGAGCGAATGTTGTCGTAGCCGCTTGCCGCGTTGTTGTAGCCAAGTCCTGCCTGCATCAGCGCCTGCACGGTGCCACGTACTTCCACCTGCCCCGTGGTCGGCCTGAAATTGCCGGTGATGAGCTTGAGCATCGTAGATTTGCCCGCGCCGTTCTTGCCGACGACACCGATACGCTCGCCCTTTCTCACCGTGAGATTGACGTCTGACAGCGCGTAGAAGTCGGGAATTTCGCGCAACAGGAAGCGAGGCGCGCCGAGCCTGTCCAGAATCATATCCGTGCGGCTGGCGTAAAGCGGGTAAGACTTGCTCACGCCGCGTAACTCCAGCACGATTTCGGAGTTCTCCGTCGCGATGGCGGAGCTATCGTTCAAGAGGTTTGTCATTGCAAGGGACTACGCGTAATCGAAGAACGTCGTTTTGGCGCGCTCAAAAATCCAAAACCCCACGGCAAATGTCATTACGCTCATGACGATCGTTACGGCGACGATTGGGAGACTCGGCACCTTGTTCATTACGATGAGGTCCTGATACCAGGTCACGAAATAGAACAAGGGATTGGCATACGCCATAACCTTGAGAGCTTTCGGCATCATATCCACTGTGTAGCCAATCGGGGTAGCTATCAACAGCATCATCATCACATATTGAATCATGAACTGCACGTCGCGAACGACCAGCGTGAGCAGGGACAGGAGCCAGATAAGTCCGCACTGGAACATGAATTGAAGGACCATCACGAAAGGCACCAGCAGGAGCGTTGCGTTCCACTTGCCGAGCGCCAGCGCAATAACGATGAGGATCGTTACACCAATCGGAAGCCCCGCGCTGGCTACGAGCGCCGCACGCACCGGGAGCAATTCGGATGGAAATACCGTGTTGAGAAGCAACTGCCGGTCCTTGGTCAGTACACCTGCTCCGGCTGATATCGCCGCGGCGAAAGTCATATATGGAACCAGCCCGCAGAACACGTAAAGCACATAGTCAGCAACGGTCATCTTCTCCGGGTTGACTTTGAAGATGACCGTATAGGTCAGCGCGTAGATACCCAACATGAAGACCTGGCCAACGACGAGCCACGACAAACCAAGGACTGAGCCGGCGTATGTATTTCGCAGCTCCACCAGAGTCGTTCGACCCAGAATCCCGCGAAATCGCAGGCATCGAACAAGTGGGGCAACCAGGAAGCCAGTCAGGCCTCTGTCGGCAGATTGGGAAATCATGGAATGGCTATCGCGGTTTGTCGCACAGTACAGGGATGTCGTGATTGGCTCGGTCGCTTCGCCACAGGTTCGGCAAAGCGATCATCTATCGGATCAGGCGTGATAGAGGCGGAAGCATGCATTGATGCCGGCAACAGCATTGTTGTGATACGGCCATTGCCGATTGTCGAACGTCAGGTTTGAGAGAAAATCGCGACTTTCGGGGTCGAATACCTTGCTTTCGATGGCCTCGAATCGACGGCTTAGCAACTTCATTTCAAGCAATGACATGGAAGCGCCGGCGAATTCGCAGCGTAACCCAGCCTGCGCGGTGAGCGCGATGAATTCAGCCACGGTGTAGCAATTGGAAATCGGACAGTCCGGCCCGTCAGTCGAACGCCGAAATGCCGTCGCCCGGTCAAAAGCCGCGCCCTCGCCCTCCACGATCATTCTCACATACGCGACGTAGAGATGCATCCAGATCGAGTCGCGATGATAGACCATGATCTGCATATGACCATCGGGCCGCAAAACCCGCTTGAGCTCCCACAGAATGCCGACCGGGTCCGGCGTATGATGAACAACTCCGGAAGAATGAATGAGGTCGACCGTACTATCCGCTAGCGGAAGACCAATACGAGCCTCATTTAATTGAACAAATTCGGCGCCGATATTGTGCAACGCCGCGCGTCGGCGGGCGAACCCCAGCGCGAGGGGCGACACGTCCGCACCAAAGAGCTTCTTTGTTTTGCTAAAATGCCCAAACCCGACAATGTCGTTGCCTGGGCCGCATCCAAAATCAAGCACCGTGAGACCATCGGCCTTGTCGACCGGCATCAGCTCGATGTAGCCCGGATACTGCGCGTTACGCCACGCGTAGTGCCGAAGCGAGGTGTCGACCGAGTCGAAGATCGAAGACGGTGAATCGACCTTGTACTGCGACCAGTACTCCGCCGACGACATCGCCGCCGACGACGCCGCCGTCGGGGCGGGCTCGGGACGCGCGAGCCGGGCAGAAATCGACGATAGGATCCTGTGCATCTCCAGCCTGCCTACTATGCGTGTTTCAGACTAACTGCAGCAAGCCCGAAGCGGCCTGATGATAGCGTTCCCCGCTTCTCGGGCACACGAGTTCGCTGCCCAGCCGCTCGCCCGCACGGCTCATCCAACCCATCCGCCGCGCCGGATTGCCGACCATCAGCGCAAACGCCGGCACGTCCTTTGTCACCACCGAGCCCGCGCCGATGAAGCAGTATTCACCGAGCGCGTGTCCGCAGACGATGGTTGCGTTGGCGCCGATCGAGGCGCCACGACCAATCGGCGTGGTGCGGAATTCATCCTTGCGCGAGACATTGGCGCGCGGATTGTTGACGTTGGTGAACACGCAGCTCGGGCCGCAGAACACGTCGTCGGCAAGCTCGACACCGTCATAGAGCGAGACATTGTTCTGGATCTTGCAGCCATTGCCGACCTTCACGCGCGGGCCGATCATGACGTTCTGCCCGATCGAACAGTCCTCCCCGATCACGGTGCCGGCCAGCACGTGGCAGAAGTGCCAGACCTTGGTGCCGCGGCCGATGATCGCGCCTTCGTCGACATAGCTCGAGGCATGGATCAGCGCGCCGGGAAAGCGCGGGTCTTCGCGCATCTCGCTCATTTCGCGGCAGCCTTGCGCATCGCGGGATGTCGCCATTCGCGGCCCGAAGTGATCGGCGCGCTTCGGAAGGTCGAGACTATGTCGATGGAGGAGCGCACTTCGTCGAGCCCGAAACCCCGACCGGCGACGATTTCTTCGTAGCTTCGCGTGTGCAGGTCGGTGAACCCTTCAGAGAATTCGATCTCCTCGCCGTCGACCGTGATCGAGCGGAAGGTGGTTTTGTTGCCCTGCACCTCGGCCGGCAGATCGTTGCGGTCGACCGAGAGGAACCAGCTGACATCGGCGCGCGCGCATTCCAGATATCCGGCCGCGCGCTCCGGCTCGCGGAGATAGGCCTCGTTGCGTTTCACACTGCCGAATATGAAGCTTAGCATGTCGAAGAAGTGCACGCCGATGTTGGTGGCGACCCCGCCGGACTTCGCATCTTCGCCCTTCCACGACGCGTAGTACCAGCGCCCGCGCGAAGCGACGTACGAGAGCTCAACCTTGTGCCGCTTGTTGCTGGTCGCAAATCTCTCGCGCAACGCCAAGATCGCGGGGTGCAGCCGAAGCTGCAGTATGGTCGATATCTTGCGGCCGGTGTCCCGCTCGATTTCGGCCAAGCCGTCGATGTTCCAGGGATTGAGCACCAATGGCTTCTCGCAGATCGCATCGGCTCCCGAGCGCAACGCGAAACGGCAATGCGCATCGTGAAGATGGTTCGGCGAGCAGATCGACACGTGATCGATCTTGTCACCGCGACGGCGAAGCTTGTCGATATGGCGGTCGAACCGCTCAAACTCGGTGAAGAAATTCGCATCCGGAAAATGGCTATCGAGGATACCAACGGAATCATTCGGGTCATAAGCGACCTTGAGATCGCCGCCCACGGCATGGATCGCCTTCATGTGCCGAGGCGCCACGTATCCGGCGGCCCCAATCAATGCAAAGGATAACATCACGGCCTCACTGCAAGCATTCGAGATGGATATTCTCAAGCTACCGCAGTCCGGGTGACTCGAACTGTCACCAGACTACCGGCAAATCTCACGCCAGCACGCGCGATATCGCGCATGCTCGTTCTGTAGCGACCGTCAGGCCGCAGCGACCAGGTCCGCCTCCAGCGAAACCCGAACCTTACGTCCCAGGAGTTCCAGCAGGATGGCGATGCGATCGCGATCGGCCATGCCGTCGAAAAGCCCGAGGTTCTCAGCAAAAACACCAGCCAGCACGCGAACTTTGTCACCGATCGCGAATTTCGCGCGCTCGTCCAGCGTTACATAACCGCTCGCGTCTTCGCGCGCTTTTAGCGCATGGACCACCTGAGCGGCAACCGGCGCGGGATCGGAACCGTTCTGCACGAGGTTCGAGACACCGTATGTCGATTGAACCGACCGCCACCGCTGCGTGGCAATGTCCATTTGCACAAACATGTAACGCGGAAACAGCGGAGCTGCGACCTTGTCGATTTTGCGTGCATGGCTTCGCCGCTTCAGATAGCGCGGCAGATAGATCTCAAATCCCTGACGTATGAGATTGCGCGCGGCCTTTGCTTCCGCATTGACCTGCGTTTGAACCACGTACCAGAGCACGTCGGGTGCCATCGTCATTGCTTGCCCTCCACGCGTTGGGCGGTGTGCAGCCGGAGCAATCGCGGAGCCAGCACACGATCGGCACCATAGCGCTCGGTCGCTTCGTCAAAGGCGCGGTGGGCGCCAACAAGGTCCGTGATCAGAACCGCGTCAAACGGTACGGAAACGCGATCAAACCCATCGACAACAGGTATGCCGACAAACAGTGTCTCGTCAGCGCTCGCATCAACGATGGCTACGACGGACACCTCGGAATCGGCAGCGGAAAGAATTGCGATCTCCGCCAAGTCGGATTTGCCACACAACACGAGACTTTTGAGATTGCGCTCTTTCGCCGTTGCAAAAGCCCGCGCACAATCTGCCTTGGCCTCACGGAAGAACGAAAAGGAATAGGTGAGATACTCCACCGTCAGGCGAGACTTTTCCGCAAAGCCTTGCGGAGTCAGGTAATACGCATAACGGCGAGCTGGCGCCTGGCTGACCTTGACATAGCCCTTGAGCACGCAGCGCTTGAGGTAGGCGTTGACGAGCCCGAGCGCGATGCCGAGATCCGACGCGATTCGCCGCTGCGAACTCGCCCCGTCCCCCACCGAACTGAGCAAACCCAACAGTATTCGTTCGTCTTCGCCGCTTTCGCTCGGTAGCGTACGCAATTTGGCCCCCGTAATCGAGCGCGCTTTAGCGCGTTCACGCCGTGAACGTCAAGCGATTTGTTCACGCGATGAACAAACTTCAATCGATTAAATAATCGGGATATTTCGTCGCGAAATCAATGAGATGGAGCCGCACTCAGACTACCATCACTCGCTAAGTGGCCCGCTGTGTACGAAGAAGAATTAGGCAATCAAGAGCTAGAGGCCAGGAAAATCCACGTTGGTTTCGCGGTCGATCGCGTCCGTGTTGTTGTCCATCCGAATGTTCTCCGCTGCACTGAAGAATACGTGGAGCCCCAGATGTCCCGCTCTCTGCGTGACGACGCCAATCCTTACCATAAGCGGTCGCGCTAGCTACTAGGCTCAAGAAAAACCGGCTCAACCCTGATCGATCTACGATCTCTATCCCGTCCCCTGGTGATGGCCGGTTTTCTCGGCGGCGTCGCGGAACGTGCCACGGCTCGCGGAGCCGACATGACTGCTCTCGACCGGTCGATGTGCACGACGACATTTTAGCTGTTCAACGGAGCATCGATCCGGCATAACGCCACAATCACCTGCATGCAGGGGTAAGCTACCGATTCCGAGAGAATGCCATGCTGGGTAAGTCCCAGAGCCGAGACCTCGCGAAGTGGACATCGATCGCCGTCACCGTCGCAGCTTTCGCCAAGGTGTTCGTGCCCTTCTACCTGATCGGATCCACTTTAATATTCTCGGCTTCTGTCGCTATCGGTTGCGGACTGATCGCGATGAGCTGGCGGCGGGCCTTCGCAGCGGCGGGAGGCATAACAGAAATCATTGTCGTTCTGGGCCTGTTTTACACCACGATCATCATCAGTTTTCTAACCCACTCCCTGCCTTTGGTTCCCGTAACCCATCTGCTGGGAATTCTGATTTTTCACGCACTGTTCATGATTTTCGGCTTTGCCGCTGCGCGCGCCGTTGTCGGGGTATTATGGACGCTTGCAGCTGCCGGCATCATCTATTTGGCCGTGATCGCGCAGCATGTCGTCAGATTTGGCGACCTGATGCGGGATGGCTTCATCCATGATGTGTTTGGTGTTGGTGCGTCGGCAGTTTATCTCACCTTTCACCAGAACATTGGAACTGTGCTCTGCTTGGCCGCGCTTGCAGCTCTTGGGCTTAGCTCAAATCGAACAGCGCGCGTTCTCGCATTCTGCACGTTGCCATTGGTTCTCCTGTTCATGTTTCACATTGCAGCCAGGGGAGCGCTGGTAGCACTGGTATGCAGTCTACTTTTCCTGGTAGCCGCACCTCTTTGGGTGCGTTCAAGGAAGCAAGTCGCGTTTGGCGTTATCGCTGTCGTGATCGTAGCCGGAGTTACATCGAGCTGGTTCTATCACCAGGCGCTCGGGGACAAGGCCGTTGATCCGAATGCGGGAGATGCAATTTCTCGCACCATTCGGGAAATTCAGGATCCTAGACCGGGCTTCCGAATACAGATTTGGGCCAGAACGGCAGCGCGCATCTTGGCGGAACCTGATCGGCTTCTATTCGGCCGCGGCGTTGGCATGTTCCCGGTGAATGACGGCTTTGGTGCGCCCGATTGGTTACTTCGCAACGCGGAAGGGTCCCAACACTATCCCCATAATTTGCACCTCGAACTACTTTATGAAACCGGAATTGTCGGCCTGTTGTTATTCTGCATCATTACCCTGTTTCCTGTGGTGGCCGCCATTAGCCGCTGGAGCCTGTTTTCATCCGCAGAAAGATCCGCGATCGCGCTATACGTATTCAATCTTGCGGGCACCGCGCTTTCCGGCGCATTTGCCTATTCATACAGTTTGCTATTCTTCTTCGGACTTGCCGTTGGAATCATAGCCATGAGACGGCTTGAAAATTCCGCGATTCCTGATCGACGCGTGCGTAATGCGTGACGACGCCATTCACCTTGCCATATGCGGTCGCGCTAGCTGCTCGGCTCAAGAAAGCCGGCTCCGCCCCTGATCATCTACGATCTTTATCCCGACACCCTAGTGATGGCCGAATTTATGGGAGTGTCGTCGATGCTGACCCGTGGGTTCCGGTCCGTAAATAAGACCATCATCCGTTGGTTCGACGCCATAGTGGTGATCGGCCGCGACATGAGTCGGAAAATAATCCGCGCAGAAGACGTCGGCTGGGTGGTCCCTCCCGAAGGTCCCGTGGCAATTGCTGCTGCGATCACCGAGGCCGCATCGAATTCGGGCAGCACGGCATGGAAAGCCCATCGGGCGGTAGAGATTGCTTCGCACCATACCCGCGAAATTGCCCTCGGCTCTTATCGCCGTCTCATGGGCACGTTATTGAACCGGTAGACCGCTGGGATGCCTTCGCTCTTCGTCGATTGATCTACGCGCAGCCTCCCTATATGCCTTGCGGCTGGATATTGCCGCTGACGGACTTCCATGATCGCTACCGATCTCAGACCTATTCCGGTTATCCCGCGGCTTGCCTTGCAGCTGGCCGCGGTTGTGCTGCTCACAGTGCTCCCATCCGGGATGCGAATTGTCGAGCTTGTGGCCCGGTTCACCTGCTAGGTCATCGATACCAAAAATCGGACAATCGCCAGTTATGCTCCTATGACCGCCCTCGCACCGACCACATCGCTGGCAATCGCAGCCACGGCCGCGGTGATATGTGCGATACTGATTGTGGCGCTGCGTCCCCTGCTGCAGCGCTATGCGCTCGCAAGGCCGAATGCGCGATCGTCGCATGTGACGCCGACGCCCCAGGGCGGGGGGGTGGCCGTCATGGCCGCGACCGCGATCGGTGCGGCATTGACAGTATTGTCTGGCTCGACCGCTTCAGGAACGGCCATTCTGATCGTGCTTGCTGCAGCTTTCTGCCTCGCTGCCGTAGGCATGGTCGACGATCTTCGCCCGATCCCGGTGATTCCCCGTCTGACGCTTCAACTGGCCGTGGTTGTGGTGCTGTTCACGGTCCTTCCGCCACAAATCCGATTCTTCGAGATCATCCCGGTTGCGATCGAGCGGGCATTCATCGTGCTGGGGATGCTCTGGTTCATCAATCTCGTCAATTTCATGGACGGTCTTGACTGGATGACGGTGGCCGAGATGGTTCCGATGACCGTCGCGCTCGGTGCGATCGCGCTCCTGGGTGAGGCTCCTGCGGACATCCTGCCGATCGCGCTGGCGCTCGCAGGCGCCCTGTTGGGATTCGCGCCGTTCAACCGGCCGGTGGCCAAACTGTTCCTCGGCGACGTTGGCAGCCTGCCGATCGGCCTGCTCACCGGCTGGTGCCTGCTTGAACTGGCGTCCCGTCAACACCTCGCCGCGGCCATTTTGCTTCCCCTCTATTATCTGTCCGATGCGACCATCACCTTGTTTTTGCGGCTGGCCAAAGGCGAACGATTCTGGGACGCTCATCGGTCGCACTTCTACCAGCGCGCGACGGACAACGGGTTCAGCGTCACGCAGGTCGTCGCCCGCGTCTTCCTGCTCAACCTCGGCTTGGCTGGCCTGGCGATGACGACGATCGCCGCCTCCTCAAGAAGCATCGATCTGACGATGCTGGCGCTTGGGGCTTTCGGTGTTGCGGCCGTGTTGTTTCAGTTTTCGCAGGCGCGCGTTGCGCAGACAGACCAGCGCTAAAGCATGATCCGGAAAACTGGGCACCGGTTTTCCCTCGACAAACGCGGAGCGTTTGCTCGGAGATCATGCTCAAACAAAGAGCTGGAGTGGGATGACGAATCGAAGAGAAGTCATCGCGCTCTAGCGGTCAAGCCGCGGTCGATCCGAATTCGGGCACCGCGTCCTTGAGCACCGCCCTGATGGTGGCACGATCGTCTTTCGCGATCGCCTCCTCCAGTATTGCGAGCCATTTGCGCAGCACCTGCATCGGCGGCTCGTTGGGTTTGGCGGCCATGATGCCGGCGACGCCGATCTCGATCGTCGGCTCCTCGCTGGCGAACAGGATCTCGTTCAGCCGTTCTCCCGGCCGCATCCCGCTAAAGACGATTTCGATGTCGTAACCGGGCTGCAGGCCGGATAGCCTTATCATGCGCTCGGCGAGATCGACGATCTTCACCGGTTGTCCCATGTTGAGCACATAGACCGAAACATCGGGACGTGCCGGCGTCATCGCATGCGTCGCGGCCGTGAGCACCAGATCGCAGGCCTCGCGGATGGTCATGAAATACCTGACCATGTCGGGATGGGTGACCGTGACCGGGCCGCCCGCCTCGATCTGCGCCTTGAATTTCGGCACGACAGACCCGTTCGACGCCAGCACGTTGCCGAACCGTACGGAAATCAGCCGCATCCGCGGCCTGCCGTCCGACTGCGTCGCCAGGTCATGGTCCAGCGCCTGGCAGTACATTTCGGCAAAGCGCTTGGTCAGGCCCAGCATCGAGACCGGCTCGATCGCCTTGTCGGTCGAGATCATCACCATCGCCTTGGCGCCGGCGGCCAGCGCCGCGTCGGCAACATTGACCGAGCCGAAGATGTTGGTCTTGACCCCCTCGCTCCAGTCGCGTTCGAGGATCGGCACATGCTTGAGCGCGGCGGCGTGGAACACGATATCCGGCTTGAACTCGCGCATCAGGCGCATGATCCGCTCGCGATCGCGGATATCGGCGATCCGGCCGTCGATCTCGGCCGTGGTTCCGCTCTCGACCAGCGCTTCGGTGATCGCATAGAGCGCCGGTTCCGAATGCTCGATCACCAGCAGCCGCGAGGCGCCGAACGTGGTGACGCGCTCGCAGATCTCCGAACCGATCGACCCGCCGCCGCCGGTCACGATGACGGATTTGCCCTTTACCAGGGATTCGAGCCGCGCGTAGTCGATGGCCTCGCTCGGACGCAGCAGCAGGTCCTCGACGGCAACCGTGGTCAGCCGCGGCGTTTCTCCGCTTTCCAGCGACGGCAGCCGGCTGACGATCATGCCGAGCCGGCGGGCGCGCATCAGGACCGCCTCGGGCCTCGCTTCCGGCTCGAACGCCGATGGCGCCATCACGAGGCGCGCGATCGGCTTGCCGCGCGCCTCGAAATCGCGAACCACGTCCTCAATGTCGTCGATGCCGCCCAGCACGGGAATGTTGCGGATCAGCTGCCCGCGATCGGCCGGCGACGGCGACAACACGCCGACCGGCCAGATGCGTTTGACGGCGCCGCTCTCGATCGCGCGCAGCAGAATCTCGGCGTCCGCAGCGCGTCCGACCAGAAGCGCCGGCGAAGCGTTCTCGGCCTTCGCATGACGTCGCGCGCGCGTGTAACGAAAATACCGATAGGCGAACCGCGATCCGCTCAGGAAGAACACCTCGAGAAACCAGTAGAGGATGATGGTGATCTTGCCGATGAAGAACGCACCCGGCACGTTCGGCGCGACAGGCGTGCCAAGCACGTTCGGCGCAACGAACACATAGTCGAGCACCACGAGCGCGAGCGTCAGAATCGTCGCCGCGCGCAGGATGTTCAACCCATCCGGCAGCGAAATGAACCGCCATTTCGTCGTGGTAAGATGGGAGAAGTAACAGACGACAACGCTGAATACGACGAAAAAAGGCAATATGCGCAGCAGCAACGGCAGGCGATCGTAGAACATGTCGCCTTCGAACCGGAGAAAGAAGCTGGCAAGCAACGCTGCGCCGGTCGCAAGCGCATCATGCACTGCGATCAGCAGGTTCCGCAGCGTTAATTGGGAAAGACGCGTCATGCTCTTGATCAACTAAACCTGTCCCGCAACGTCAAACCCCGCTGATAGCTCATCTCGATCACCCAAACCAGCGTTTACGGCCGGTGTCGCTGATCCCTGAATCGCTGACCTGTCAGCCTGTGGACGCCGGCATGGCGCTTCCGCCCTTAGTATCGTCCCTCAGTATCGGCCCTCAGTATTCTTGGCCCTCAGTATCATGCCGCCGGCCACTCCGACACCCAGCACGTACATCCAGCCCTCGTGGAAATCGAACAGATGCGAGTTGAACAATGAGCTGAAGAAGTTCTGCAGAACGACCATGAGGCCGATCCAGGCCACCAGGCCTTCGCCACGAAACAACAGCAGATGCACCAGCCACATCGCATACAAGAGGACGACCCCGACGGAACCCCATTGGACCGCGACGTTAAGCGTCTGGTTATGCGGGTTTCCGATCACCTCGCGCTGGGCAAGTCCCGCGGGACCGGTAGCGGCGGCCTCGAACAGCCTCCGCGTCGATCCGGTCCCGTGTCCAATGATCGGCGCCTCGGCAAAAAACCGCAGCGACTTCTCCCAGAATACCAGCCGCAAGCCGATCGACGTCGGCTGGTTGAGTTCCTTGTACAACCGGTAGTCTCGCGCGAACCTGTCCGTCGTCGCCTGCAACTGGGGCGACGCGATCCACGCCAGCCCGCCCAGCACGATCGTGGTGAGGAACAGGATGATGTTAATTCGCCATTTCAGGTGCATCAGCGCGAATATCGCGATCATGACCGGCATGGTGACGAGCGCGGTCCGCGACACGATGACGAACGTCATGTTGGCGATAAAGCTCGCCGCCAGCGCGGTCAGCAGCAATGCCTGCCAGAACTTCCTGTCCCGCAACAGTGTGATGACGGGATAAGCGAGTATAACCGCGCACAGTGCAAACTCCTGGCTCTGGTCGATGTAGTTCTTGACGAAAATACCGCGGTCGGCACCTTCCGGTTTGAGCGTCAGGCTTGGATACATCAGGACCAGCCAGGACATCACCATCAGCAGCGCGCAGGAGACCAGAAAGGCGACCAACACCCACATGCCGCGCGCCGAGCGTTCGAAATGATAGAACAGCAGCGGCAGTACAAGGAGCTTCGTTGCGGGACTGAGGGCGTACCTGCGCACGTCCCATGGCGCGTCGGACCAAAGCGTCCCGACCAGCGCCAGCAGAAACAGCGCGATCGGCAACGCGCTGATCGGCCGCTTCAGCGATTGCAGAAAAAGCCTCAAATCGAGCGTCGGCGCGAGCGCCAGCAGCCAGATCACGGCAAAGATGCCGACCAGCGAGGTTGACCAGGGCAGCGAGAACGCGATCAGCACCGCGAAAATATCGGCGGCTTTCGTCCACCGGGCGGGATCGCGCCAGACCGGCAGCGCCTGGCCTCCCGGCGAAGTGGCCGTCCTGGCGTTCACGCTGCGCCCCCGCGGGCGCGGTCGACCAGCGACGTCGTAGAGTGTCCGGGCAGGATATCGATCAGCAGCACCTCGCCGCCGCAGGCCTCGACGACCTCATAGCCGACGACCTGCTCGCGGGTATAGTCGCCGCCCTTGACCAGCACGCTCGGCTTCACGCGCGTGATCAGGTCGATCGGCGTGTCCTCCTCGAAGATCGCGACGAGATCAACCGCCTCCAGCGCCGCCAGCACTTCGGCGCGCGCGCGCTCGTCCTGCACCGGGCGCCCCTCGCCCTTCAGCCGCTTGACCGAGGCGTCGCTGTTCAATCCGACGATCAGGCGGTCGCAGGCGCCGCGCGCCGCGGTCAGCACTTTCACGTGGCCGGGATGCAGGATGTCGAAACAGCCATTGGTGAAACCGACGCGCAGGCCCTGCCGACGCCACTCCGTCAGATGAACATCGAGGTCACCGCCTGCGGCCACGATTTTTTCTTCGGCCGCCAGCGACGCATGCGGCAGGATTTTTCGCCGCAGTTCAGTGGGCGTGACGGTGGCGGTGCCCTTCTTGCCGACTGCGACGGCAGCCGCTGCATTCGCCATCCGCAGCGCCGTTTCCCAATCGGCGTTGGCGGCGAGCGTCAGCGCCAATACGGCGGCGACCGTGTCGCCGGCGCCCGAGACGTCGCGCACCTTCACGGGTAGCGCCGGCACATGGATCGCCTCTCCGCCGCGAACGACCAGCGTCATGCCGTGTTCGCTTTGCGTCACCAGCATGGCTTCGCAATCGGCCAGGTACATCGCGTCCTGGGCCGCATCGGCGATGCCCTGTGCGGTGTCGGCGCGGCTGCGGGTCGCTTCGGCGAATTCCTTGCGGTTGGGCGTCAGCAGTGTCGCACCGCGATAAATCGCCAGATTGGCGCTCTTGGGGTCGACGATCACGCGCTTGCCGAGTTTTCGCGCAGCGTCGATGACATTGCGGATCACGCGCGCCGTCAGCACGCCTTTGGCGTAGTCGGACAGCAGCACGATGTCGGCGCGGGCCAGTTGCGGCAGGATGGCGTCGATCAGCTTTTGCTCGATGTCGGGCGCCGCCGGCTGCGCCAGTTCCCAGTCCGCGCGCAGCATATGGGTCGAAAAATGCTCGGAGACGAAACGCACTTTTCGCGTTGTCGGCCGGTTGGGATCGGACACCAGCACGGCCTCGATCCGGTCTTCACGCGAAAGCTCCGCCCGCAGTTTCGCGCCCGCTTCGTCTTGACCGATCAATCCTGCAAAGATGCAGCGCGCGCCGAGCGAGGCGATATTGCGCGCGACATTGCCGGCGCCGCCGACATTGGTCTCGCTGCGCTGAACCGCAATGACAGGCGCCGGCGCCTCCGGCGAAATCCGGGAGACCTCCCCATAGACGAATTCATCGAGCATGAGATCGCCGATGCAGAGGACGGTCTGCCGGGTTATCGCATGCGACAGGGCATCAAAATCAAGCATATGGTCTTACCTGTAGCCCGTCAGCGGAAGCGATCGGCGCGGTCGAGGAAACCCTTCACGTAAGCGTCGACCGCGTTCTCCAGCGCCGTGAAGCCGCCGTTATAGCCGGCGTGCAGCAGCCGATCGACTTCGCTCTGGGTGAAATATTGATAGCTGCCGCGGATCTGTTCGGGCATGTCGACATACTGGATGTTGGGTTTGGCGCCGAGCGCGGCATAGGCTGATAGCATCAGGTCGCGAAAGCTGCGGGCGGTGCCGGTGCCGACGTTGAACAGGCCGCTGACATGAGGCGTCGCCAAGAGCCACATCATCACGCGAACGACGTCGTCGACATAGATGAAATCGCGGCGCTGGTCGCCGTCTGCGATCCCTTCGCGATGCGACTTGAACAATTGCACGGGACGTCCCGCCTTGACGTCGTCGAAGCGCCGCGCCAGCACGCTCATCATCGTGCCTTTGTGATACTCGTTGGGCCCGAACACGTTGAAGAACTTCAGCCCGGCCCATTGCGGCGGCAATTTCTCGCCGCGCGCGGCGCGTTCGGCCACCGCCATGTCGAACAGATGCTTGCTCCAGCCGTACAGATTCATCGGCCGCAGCTTTTTCAGGTTTTCCACGGACTGGTCATCGCGAAAGCCTCGCTCGCCGTCGCCATAGGTCGCGGCAGAGGACGCATAGATCAGCGGCGTCGCGTTCGCGGTGCACCAGTCGAGCAACCGCATCGACAGCCGGAAATTGGTTTCGATGACCAGATCGCCGTCGGTCGCGGTCGTCTCGGAAATGGCCCCGAGATGGATCACGGCGTCGAGTCGCCGGCCCTTCAACCACTCCATCAGTTCCGGCGGCGGGACGAAATCGGCGAGCTGGCGCTTGGCCAAATTACGCCATTTGCCGTCATGGCCGAGGATGTCGCACACGGCCACGTCTGTGCGGCCCGCGTCGTTCAACGCGGCCACGACGTTCGATCCGATAAAACCGGCGCCCCCGGTCACCAGTAACATGTCATCCCCTGCCTTGATGTGCGGCGTCAGCTTTGCCTCAGACGCGCCCGGCAGGCAACTTGGCTTGTGGGCCGTGGTGAAGACCGCAGGGGCGACTTTACCTGCCAGTGCGGAGCGGTTACCGACGAAGCCGGAAAAAGACCGGTCGTCAGACACCTAAGATATGAATAAAGATTCAATAGATGGGATCGCGATGGAGGATGCGGCCGATACGCGGCCGATCCTGATCATTCCCTATATGTGGATCGGCGACTTCGTCCGAGGCCAGACGGTGGTGCGCGTCCTTAAGGCACGCTGGCCGAACCGGCCGGTCGATTTGCTGGTGACCTCCCTTTGCGCCCCCCTGGTCGATTACATGCCCGGGGTTCGCGCCGGGATTGTCTGGGATCTGCCGCGCAGCCGGCTGGCGGTTGCCAAGCAGCAAGGTCTGGCCAGGGAATTGCGGTCCCGGGGCTATGCGACGGCCCTGGTCCTGCCCCGGACCTGGAAGGCGGCGATTGCGCCGACGCTGGCCGGTATCCCGGAACGGGTAGGCTTCTTCGGCGAAGCCCGGTTCGGGCTGATCAACCGGATGCGCTGGGGCGAGAAGGCCCTGCCCCGCTTTATCGACAAGAATGCCGCGCTGGCGCTGCCCGACGGCGCGGCATTGCCGCCGGAATGGCCGGTGCCACAACTGGCCGTGCCACCAGACGATGCCAGCCATTGGCGGCAGGCCAATGGGCTGGGTACGGGGCCTGCGGTGGCGCTGGGGCCGGGTTCCGTCGGGGCGTCCAAGCGCTGGACCTATTTCCCGGAAGCGGCCCGGCTGCTGGCAGAACGCGGCTTTGAGGTCTGGGTGGTCGGCGGTCCCGGCGAAAAGGCGCTGGCGCAGGAGATCGTGGCCGCCGGGGGACCTCGAATCCGCGACCTCACCGGGTCAGATCTGCGCAACGGAATCCTGGCGATGGCGGCGGCCAGCGTTGCTATCTCAAATGATTCAGGCCTGATGCACATCGCCGCCGCGATCGGCACGCCGACCATGGGGATTTTCGGGCCGACCAGCCCCTATCTTTGGGCGCCGCTGAACGGCCTGGCGGCAACCGTCCTGCAAACCAAATCGCAGCTTGCCTGCCAGCCCTGCCAGCGCACCGTCTGCACCATGAACGACCATAGATGCATGCGGGACATCCCGGCATCCGACGTGGTCGACATCGTGCAGCGCGTGCTTGGCGAAGCCCGCGCGCGTGCACATCAGCCCTCGTGAGCTTGCGCGTGAGCCGCGCGATCAGTACCAAGACGTTCCAAAAGACTTGCCAAGGTAGAACTCGCGCGTTGCAACCCTGACGGTGCATCTTGAACCAGAATTCGAAAGACCTGATCACCGCCCATCTGAAAGAGTCGCTCGTCGCGCTCGAACGCGCCAACAGCGACGCGGCACTGCTGGCCGTCGCGCACGCCATTGCAGCCGCGATCATTTCGGCGCTGCGCGCCGGTAACAAGCTTCTCATCATCGGCAATGGCGGCAGCGCCGGCGATGCCCAGCACATCGCCGCCGAAATCGTCGGCCGCTACAAGAAGGACCGGCCCGGCTACGCGGCGATTGCGCTCACCACAGACACGTCGGCGCTGACCGCAATCGGCAATGATTACGGCTATGAGCAGATTTTCGCCCGCCAGGTCGAAGGCCTCGGCGTGCGCGGCGACGTGCTGCTCGCGCTCACCACGTCGGGCCGCTCGCCGAACATCCTGGCGGCGTTGCGCAAGGCGCGCGAGCGCGGGCTTGTCACGATCGGCTTCACCGGGGGCAAGGGCGCGGCCATGGGCGCGGATTGCGATCATCTGCTGGTGGCGCCGACCGACGACACGCCGGTGGTGCAGCAGATCCATCTCGCCATCGGCCACGGCATCTGCGACGAGATCGAGCAGACCATGATGCGCGAGGCCTCTCCGGAATGAGCGGCACCGACCTCGCCCGCGCGATTCCGAAGCCCGCCGCCTTCCTCGACCGCGACGGCGTCGTCAACCATGACGACGGCTATGTCGGCACGCGGGAACGGATTCGCTGGATGCCGAACGTGGCGAAGGCGATCCGGCGGCTGAACGACGCCGGCTATTTCGTGTTCTTCTTCACCAACCAGGCCGGTATTGCGCGCGGTTATTTCACCGAGGACGAACTCAACGCGCTGCACGACTGGATGCGCGCCGAGCTCGCGGCGCAAGGCGCCGTCATCGACGACATCAGGTACTGCCCGCACCATCCGGAAGGCACCGTCGCCGGCTATCTCGAAAATCATCATTGGCGCAAGCCAAGCCCCGGCATGATCCATGACCTGATGCAGCACTGGCCGGTGCGTCACGCCGGCAGCTTCGTCATCGGCGACCGCCCGACCGACATCGAGGCCGGGCAAGCCGTGGGCCTGCCGGGTTTCCTTTTCGCAGGCGGTGATCTCGACGCTTTTGTGGCCGACGTGATGGCTCAAACCACGGTTCGATAGACGGCCGCGATCGCATTCGCTTCAGCGTCGAGGCTGAACTTCTCCAGTACGCGCGCTCGCGCCCGCACCCCCATCGCCGCCGCCGAGGCGGGATCTTTCATCAATGGCTCCAACGCCGCCACCAAGGCATCAGCGTCGCCGGGCGGCGTCAGTACGCCGGTGACGCCGTCCTCGACCACGAATTCGGCCGCCCCTGCCCGCGACGCCACCAATGCCGCGCCGGACGACATCGCCTCGATCAGCGTCAGCCCAAAACCTTCGTTGCGAGAGGTGAAGGCGTAGATCATCAGCCGCTGATACCAGCGCTGCACTTCCTCGATCTCGATCTCGCCGGTGATGATGATTCGTGACTGCAAACCGGCGGCCTCGATCTGCTTTTTCAGCCCGTTCGCAAAGCCTTGCTGCTCGGGCACAACAGCACCGACGATCACGGCGGTGAAATCCGGAAAGCGTGGCAGCAGCCGGCACATCGCCTCGACAAAGACGTCGCTGCCCTTTTGCGCGCGGACCCGGCCGAAGCAGCCGATCGCATAGCGGCCCGGCAATCCGCTTTGCGCAAACGCAGCCGCGCGATCGGCCGGCGGTGCATAACGATCAGTATCGACGCCGTGCATCACGACCGTCGATTCACGCTTGAGGAAGGAAGCCGAGAGCGCGCTGGTGGCGATGATCGCGTCCATGCGGCGGATCAGCCAGCGCGTCAGCGATTTATGATGCCGCTGCGCCGCTGACGTGAACACAAGTTTCAGCGGCCAGCCGAGCGCGCGCAACAACACGCCGGCAATCATTTCGTCATTGCGCCGCGCGTGCCAGATCAGCGGCGCGGGGCGGCGCCAGAGTTTTGGCAAATCGGCGAAACCCATCCGCGCAATGCCGTCAGGGGCGTGGGAACCGAGCCATGCCGCGCGAAACATTTTTGCCAGTTTCGGCGCCACCATCCGGTTGGTTGCGGTGACGCCGGAATAGCGCCTGTGCAGATTCGGCACGATCAGCTGCAGATCATCGGCTGAATTGTTCTCGATCGGCACGTCCGGCTCCGTTTACATGGGTTCCTATACGCAACATTAAGCATAGTGACCAGTTCGCTCATGCCGAAACCCACTCTTCACCGCGCCCCGGCTAGCATCGGCGGCAACAACTGGGAGAGGGTAAGCCCATGACCGTGCTTGTCACCGGTGGCGCCGGCTATATCGGAAGTCATATGGTTCACGCGCTGGCGGACGCCGGCGAAAGCGTCGTCGTGATCGACAATCTCTCCACCGGATTCTCCGCCTTCCTGCCCGAGGGTGTGCCGCTGTTCATCGGCGACGCCGGCGACGAAAACCTCGTCGAGGGCGTGCTCTCCCAACACGGCGTCGAGAGCATCATCCATTTCGCCGGCTCGGTAGTGGTGCCGGATTCGATGCGCGATCCGCTGGCTTACTACCGCAACAACACCATGACGACGCGCAGCCTGCTGAACGCAGCCGTCAAGGGCGGCGTCAACCGCTTCATCTTTTCATCGACCGCCGCCGTCTATGGCAACCCGGACCAGGTGCCGGTGCCCGAGCATGCGCCGACGCGGCCGCTGTCGCCCTACGGTTCTTCCAAGCTGATGACCGAACTGATGCTGCACGACGTCGCCGCGGCGCATGATCTGAAATATGTCGCGCTGCGTTACTTCAACGTCGCGGGCGCCGATCCGAAGGGACGCGTCGGCCTTGCCACCGTCGGCGCGACGCATCTGCTGAAGATCGCCGTCGAAGCCGCCACCGGACAGCGCGCCAAGATCGACGTGTTCGGGACCGATTATCCGACGCCGGACGGCAGCTGCATCCGCGATTTCATTCACGTCAGCGATCTCGCGCAGGCACACCTCGCCGGGCTGTCGTATCTGCGCAGCGGCGGAAATTCGGTCACGCTGAACTGCGGCTATGGCCGCGGCTATTCGGTGCTGGAGACCATTGAGGCGGTTCGCCGCGTCGCGATGCGCAATTTCGCGGTCCAATACGCGCCGCGCCGGACCGGCGACATCATGACCATGGTCGCCGACACCAGCCGCATCCGCGCCACGCTGGACTGGACGCCGCAATTTGATGATCTCGAGACCATCGCCACCCACGCGCTGGCCTGGGAAGAGCGGCTGTTCCACGAGCGCGGCGGCCTCGGCCGGCAAGCGGAATCGGCGTAAAATCAAGCTGTTATTTGGCTTGAAAAACCGCCATTTAGCGGGCAAGCAGTCACCGTAGCAGCCCTGACACGCAGGTAATTCACGCCTGCGCCGTCAATGGAACGCGGATGACCGAGCTTCCCAAGGAAACACCGAGAAAAATCACTGACGACCCCTATGGAGCGGCGATCCTGATTCGCCGCCTGGTGGCCGAACAGGGCCTCGCCTATTGGCGGCGCTACCTGCTGGCGTTCGCGCTGATGGGGGTTGCGGCAGCGACGACGGCCGGTTCCGCCTATCTGCTCGGCGAAGTCATCAACAAGGCCTATGTCGACAAGGATGTGCGCGGCATTGCGATCCTGTCGCTGGTCACCATCGTCATCTTCACGCTCAAGGGTGCGGCGACCTACGGACACACCGTGATCCTGTCGCAGATCGGCAACGCGATCCTGGCCAACAACCAGCGCCAGCTGTTCGCCAAGCTGATGAGCGAAAACATCGCCTTCTTTTCCGAGCGGCATTCCTCGGAATTTCTGGCGCGGCTGACCGCCGGCGCCACGTCGGTGACACAGGTCCTCAATCTCCTGATCAACGCCATCGGACGCGATCTGCTGTCGCTGATCGCGCTCGTCGTCGTCATGCTGATGACGGATCCGTACATGGCGCTGCTGGGTTTCGGCGTGGCCCCCCCGGCGATGCTGGTGCTGCGCAAGCTCGTCAAGCGCATCAAGGGCCTGGCGCATAACCAGTTCTCCGGCACCGCCGACATCATGGAAACCATGCAGGAATCGCTGCAGGGCATCCGCACCGTGAAAGCGTTCACGCTCGAACAGGCAATGCGCGAGCGGATCGACGCCAGCATTACCGCCGTCGAACGCAACGCCAACAAGATGGCGCGGGTGTCCAGCCGCTCGAGCCCCCTGATGGAAACGCTGGGCGGTTTCGCGATCGCCGCGGGGCTGATGTATGGCGGCTATCGCGTGGTCGCGATGGGCGCTTCGCCGGGCCAGTTCTTTTCGTTCCTGACCGCGTTCCTGCTGGCTTATGAGCCGGCCAAGCGGCTGGCGCGGCTCAATATCGAGTTGAACAGCAATCTGATCGGCGCGCGCAAGCTGCTGGAAATCGTCGACAGCCCGCCCACCGAGCCCGCCGACGACGACAAGCCGGCCCTGAAACTTATCGACGCGCGGGTCGAGTTTCGCGACGTGACCTTCGCCTACCGGCCGAACGAGCCGGTGCTGCGCCGCATGAGCTTCATCGCCGAGCCCGGCAAGACCACCGCTTTGGTCGGCCCGTCCGGCGGCGGCAAATCCACCGTGCTGGCGCTGCTGCTGCGGCTCTACGAGGTGGGCGACGGCGCCATCCTGATCGATGGCCAGGCGATCTCGGGCGTGTCGCGCCATTCGCTGCGCCAGCAGACCGGCTACGTCGGCCAGGACGTCTATCTGTTCCGCGACACCATCGGCGCCAACATCGCCTTCGGCAAGGTCGGCGCCACCAGGGACGAGATCGAGGCCGCCGCCAAGGCCGCCTGTGCCCACGAATTCATCATGGGTTTTCCGCTCGGCTACGACACCCCGGTCGGCGAGCACGGCACGCAACTGTCCGGCGGCCAGCGCCAGCGCATCGCGGTGGCCCGCGCGCTGATCAAGAACGCGCCGATCATCCTGCTGGACGAGGCCACCGCCGCGCTGGATTCGGAATCCGAAAAAGCCGTCCAGGAAGCCATTGAGCATCTGTGCCGGAACCGGACCACGATCGTGATCGCCCACCGCCTGCACACCATCATGCACGCCGACGCCATTCTGGTGGTCGAAGGCGGCGAGATCGTCGAGCGCGGCCAGCATGACGACCTGTTGCGGCGCGGCGGGCGCTACGCCTCGTTCTTCCGCCTGCAACAGCGCGACGCCGGTCACCCCAGTCTGGCGCCGATCAGCGCAAGCGCGTAAAGCTATCCCGCCGTTTCCACTCCAAAACCGTCCAAGAGACCCATTTCATGAACGCCGCATCCTACGTCATTCCCGTTCCGCCGCAGCCTTCGCTTCCCGTCGTCGGAGAGACAAAGTCCTATCCCGTGCGCCGCATCTGGTGCGTCGGGCGCAACTATCTCGAGCACATCCGCGAAATGGGCAATGACGAGCGCGCGCCGCCGTTCTTCTTCGCCAAGCACGCCGACATGCTGGTGGCCGATGGCGCCACCATCCCCTACCCGCCGCTGACCAAGGACCTGCATCACGAGGTCGAACTGGTCGTCGCGATGAAGAGCGGCGGCCTCAATATTCCCACCGAGAAGGCGCTCGACCATGTCTACGGCTACGCCGTCGGCATCGACCTGACCCGCCGCGACCTGCAGATCGCCTCGCGCAAGAAGGAGCGCCCGTGGGAAGTCGGCAAGTCGTTCGACTATTCCGCGCCCTGCTCGGCGCTGCAGCCGGCCTCGAAGATCGGCCATCCCGCGAAGGGCAAGATCTGGCTCACCGTCAACGGCACCGAAACGCAAAAGGGCGATCTGACCGAACTGATCTGGAACGTGCCTGAAATCATCTGGCAGCTCTCGCAGCAGGTCGCGCTCGCCGCCGGCGACATCATCATGACGGGAACGCCGGCCGGCGTCTCCCAGCTCAAGCCGGGCGACAACCTCGAATGCGGCGTCGACGGCGTCGGCACGCTGAAGGTCGCGATCGGGGAGCCGGAATAGGCAGTCGCGAAACGCATACTGCAAAAAGCAGAGCCCCGGATCTGATCCGGGGCTTTTTTCTTTTCCGGGGATGTCTTATGAAGCCGCGAAGCGTCAGGTACGGAAGCACTCTCGCGACTAGACCGCCGTAAGGCCGAACATATCCCAGGCGCTCCAACCGGTGCCATCGAAGGCCCGGACGTACATGGTTTCCGAGCCACCGGCCGTCCCGCCCCTTAGCCAGACGAGGGCACGGATGCGCGAAGTTACGCATGACGGTTTCCGGCGCCATCCCGTCACGAATACTGCATCACCCCGTCGTCGATCTTGCCGTAGCGCAGCGTGACGATATCGAGGGCGTAGTTCTGGTAGAGCCGCCACGGCCGCTTCGAGCCCTGCTTGGGCATCTGCGCGATCGCGCGCTGCACGTAGCCGGAGGAGAAATCCAGCGACGGCAGTTCCGACACCGAAGGATCGAGGTTGTGCGGCACGCACTGCTTGTAGCCGTGCCGGTCCATGTAGTTGATCAGGCGGCAGACATATTCGCAGGTGAGATCGCATTTCAGCGTCCACGACGCGTTGGTGTAGCCGAACGCCGAGGCCATGTTCGGCACGTCCGAATACATCATGCCCTTGTAGTTCAGCGTGCGCGCGAAATCGACTTTCCTGCCGTCGACGCTGACGTCGAGGCCGCCGAGCACCTGCAGGTTAAGCCCGGTCGCGGTGACGATGATGTCGGCTTCGAGTTCGCTGCCGTCCTTCAGCTTGATGCCGCTTTTGGTGAAGGTGTCGATATGATTGGTGACGACCGAAGCGCGCTTGTCCCTGATCGCCCTGAACAGGTCGCCGTCCGGCACCAGGCACAGCCGCTGCTCCCAGGGATTGTAGCGCGGCGTGAAATGCGTACCGATATCGTAGTCGGGGCCGAGCGCCATTTTGACGCCGCCGAGGATCAGCGCTTTGGCGCGGTCGGGTTTGCGCCGGCAGAGCTGGAAGAAATACATGCCGAACAGCACGTTGCGCCAGCGGATCATGTGATAGGCGAGTTTTGCGGACAGATTGCGCCGCAGCTTGTTGGCAAGCGCGTCTTCTGCGGGCCGCGCCACCACATAGGTCGGCGAGCGCTGCAGCATGGTGACGTGGGACGCGGTCTTGGCCATCTCCGGCACCAGCGTTACCGCCGTCGCGCCGGAGCCGATCACCACGACGCGCTTGCCGGCATAGTCGATGTCTTCGGGCCATTTCTGCGGGTGCACGATGCGGCCGGCGAAATCCGCGGTGCCTGCAAATTCCGGCGTGTAGCCTTCCTCGTATTTGTAATAGCCCGAGCACATGAACAGGAAATTGCAGGTGAAGCGCACGGTCTCCGGTCCGCCCTCGCCCGCCTTGCGCTCGGCCTCGACGGTCCAGCGCGCATCCTGCGACGACCACGACGCGCGTTTGACGCGGTGGTTGAAACGGATCATCTTGTCGATGCCATTCTCGAGCGCAGTCTGCCGCACATAGTTGAGAATGTTCGGCCCGTCGGCGATCGCCTTCGGCTCGGTCCAGGGCTTGAACGAATAGCCGAGCGTGAACATGTCGCTGTCGGAGCGGACGCCGGGATAGCGAAACAGATCCCATGTGCCGCCGATGCAGTCGCGGCCCTCGAGGATGGCGTAGCTCTTGCCGGGGCACTTCTGCTGCAGGTGATAGCCCGCGCCGATGCCCGAGAGACCCGCCCCGACGATGAGGACGTCGAAATGTTCGGTGGGTGGGTTCGTTCCATGAGGCGATTAGCGCCCAAGCAGGAGGAAAATCAACCGGTAAAACAGGGATCGAAACACTCCTGGAATGATCCCGGCGTCCCGTTTTCGGGGTAGCGCGGGCTGCGGCGCTCGTGCTTTTGGGGGAGCGCAAGCGCTTGGGTCCGATCGACCTTCGGTTGCTATCGCGAAAATGGTTGTAAAATTCACGCCCATAAGCTGAGATCGGCCGAACTTGGTGCTAGGATCTGTCCCCTCACGGCCGCAATGCGGATAGGACGATGACGTACAAGTACGACATTTTTATCAGCTATAAGCGTCACCCTGAGACGCTGGGCTGGATCAAGAAACATTTCGAACCGCTGCTCGGGCACAGGGTAGGACTTGCCCTCGGCAATGAACCGACGATCTTCGTTCACGAGATAAACCAACAGGTCTCGGCTGGAGAGCTTTGGCCACAATCGCTCGGCGATGCCTTGGGAGTCTCAAAGGTGCTGGTGGCATTGTGGACAAAGACTTTTTTCAACAGCGTGTGGTGCGCAAAGGAAATGAGCCATATGCTCGGTCGGCAAGGCCGCGCCAAAGGGATTACATATGGCTTGGTAATTCCCGCAATCATTCACGACGGGGAAGACTTTCCAAAGGAACTGAAGTTCATTCAGAGCATGGACATTCGGTCCTGCTACAATACCCGCATGCGGGAAGACAGTCCCAAGGCCGAGGAATTGAGCGACCTCATTGACGTTCACTCGGTGGGTATTGCGAAAGCAATTCAGCAGGCCCCAAACTGGCAGTCGAAATGGTCGCAAGCAGCATCGGACGCTTTTTTCCGCGAGTTCTATAAAGCGGACACGCCCGCTCAAACTGCCCTGCCAAAGTTTCAACCCAAATGAGCCGGATCGTCACATTCTACTCTTATAAGGGCGGTGTCGGCAGAAGCATGGCACTCGCGAATGTCGCCGTCTTGCTGGCGCGCCAAGGCAAAAAAGTATTGATGGTCGACTGGGACCTCGAGGCGCCAGGGCTTGAGAATTACTTCTTCTATTTTAAAAACGAAGTTGGGGGACCCGGACTGTTGGCGCTGCTGATTGATGCCGGCAAAGGCACTGAGGTTGACTATAGGAACTATTTGTCACCGATAGTCGCCGAGGGAATAACGCTTTATTTGCTGGCCAGCGGTCGCGCTACTGATGACAATTATTCTGCAAATCTTGAAAGTTTTGATTGGCAGTCATTCTTCGCCAACGGGGGCGGTAATTTTCTGGAATCCTTGCGTAGCAAATGGCTGAACGACTTTGACGTAGTTATGATAGACAGCCGCACCGGTCTCAGCGACTCTGGTGGCATCTGCACAATTCAGTTGCCCGATATCTTGGTCGGAATGTTCACGGCAAACCACCAGAGTTTGTACGGCGTACGCGACGTTATGAGACTTGCCCAGCGCGCCCGCCAATCCCTAGCTTATGATCGATCACAGCTCAGTATCATCCCCCTTGGCTCACGATTCGCAAACGATTTTCGCGAATCCAAAGATTGGGTTGAGCGGGCGTCAGGGGCGATGAGCGAATTTTATTCCGATTGGCTACCACGGGGCGCGAATATACACGGCGTAACTGATCAGCTGAAAATCCCACACGTAGATTATTTTGCATACGGAGAGAAACTCGCAGTCATCGAACAGGGGACATCGGACCCTCAAGGAATGGGCTTTACCTACCTGAAGGTAGCAAATCTATTAGCTCACAATTTGGGGAATGCAGAAGAGGTATTCCAGCTAGGCGTTTCACCTCAAACTCCGAATGCCCCGGATCGCCGCCCCCTCGAGTCAACTAATATTCGCGCCGCCAGCTACGACCTTTACGTAAGCTATAAACGGGACAGCGTATTGGACGATTGGCTGCGTCCGTTTCTGAAACATCTCGATAATGCAATCTCTTTGAGAATTGGGCGACCCGCCCGAATCTTTTTCGACTACCGGGAAATTGAACTTGGCGAAAATTTCGCCGATCAGACGTTCGCAGCGCTTGCGAAGAGCAAGCTCCTATTGGCGATAGTTACGCCCTCCTATTGGGCGTCGAGCTGGAACTTGGCCGAATGGGAGACCTTTGAGCGACGGGAACGGACAGGGGCCTCTTCTCACTCCCTTATCTTGCCGCTGCTTAGCTCTCCCACCAGTCTACCGGCCCGTGCATCGAACCGCGTTGGTTATGATATCAGCAAATTTCTCTCCAACAAAACAACCGAAATGAATTTTGATCTCGTAAAATTTACCGACAGCTTAGCAATCGAGATCGTCAAAGCCCTCGATGCAATCCCCGACTTTGACAACGCCGATGTGGTCTCTCCCGGCGAAGTCAAGGTGAGCAGAATTTCTCAGAGCTAGTCCAATAACGGACTAGAACGTTTTCCAGCGAAGTGGACACCGGCTCGCGTCAAGAAAACGCGTCAAATCAAGAATCTAGTGTCCCGAATCTGAAGTTCAGCGGACTCGAAATCGACTCGAAGATGGCGGACCCTCCGCATTTTGGGGAGGGTTGGCTATGGGTCGACGCTTTGCTCCGCTCGATGCGACCTGGTCAGGCGGCGCGCCGCAGTCACGACTACAAGCGACATGGCGTCACCTCGTTATTTGCCGCCCTCGACATCGCAACAGGCCGGGTCATCGGCAAGTGCTATGGACGCCATCGCGCTAAAGAGTTCCGCAAATTTCTCGATGAGATCGAAGCCGCTGTTCCAGACGATCTGGACGTCCACCTCGTCATGGACAATTACGCAACCCACAAGACGCTGTTGATCCGCAACTGGCTGGCAAAGAGGCCGCGCTGGCACGTGCATCTGACGCCAACAAGTTCGTCCTGGCTCAATCAGGTCGAACGCTTCTTTGCCCTCATCACAGAGCGCAAAATCAGGCGCGGCATCTATCGCAGCGTGGCGGCGCTACGTGCCGAGATTACGTCCTTCATCGAACATCACAACGCAGACCCAAGGCCGTTCCAGTGGACCAAATCAGCCGACGACATTCTCCGCTCAATCGAACGCATCTGCGCTTACAACTCGCCTGCGAAGGTCTAAAATGCCACGAACTTTTGGTTCAGGACGCTAGAGCCCCGTTCCGATTCAATCGGAACGGGGCTCTGGTTGATGCGCGCCGATCCGGCGGCGATCAATACCGGTAGTGGTCCGCCTTGAACGGGCTTTCCGGCTTGATGCCGATGTACTCGGCCTGGTCGGGCGCAGTTCGGTCAGCTTGACGCCGATCCTGACAAGATGCAGCCTGGCCACCTTCTCGTCCGGGGCAGCACGCCAAGTTGCAACCGGCTTCAGGTCGCCGCAGCGGCAACGTGCGCAGTATCGAAATATTCGTAGAATTCGACCGCCTTGCCGTCCCGAAAGCGCCAGAAATCGACCTTGGGCGTGTCCGCAACCTTCCCGGTTTTCTTGTTGGTCCAGGCGCACGAGCCGCGCGCGAACACGGCATCGCCCTGCGCAACGTATTCGTCGATCGTGTAGCGGATCATCTCCCAATCGGCCAGGAGCTGGCTGAAATAACCCTGCAACACCTCACGGCCGTTATATTGCCTTGCAAACTCCAGCGGCGCCGCGCCGCGGGGAATCGAATCCCAATTGATGCTTGGATCGCAAATGCTCAACAGTTGCTCGACGCTGCCGCCTTTGCTCTCGTGCCACTGGCGATAGGCGTCCTTCAAAATCGCGACGTTGGCTGCTTCGTTTGACATGATTTTCCCTCCGCAATGTTTTCGGCCTCTGAAAAGAAAGTCTGGAGAGTGGGCCGCCCGCTTCCACAGTGGCGGGCTTGTTATGCTTCTACCTCAGATCGTAGCAGGGGTCGTGCCATGAAAAAAGCCCCGGATCGCTCCGGGGCTTTTTGTCGCGTATGCGGTTGGATCAATACCGGTAGTGGTCCGCCTTGAACGGGCCTTCCGGCTTGACACCGATGTACTCGGCCTGGTCGGGGCGCAGTTCGGTCAGCTTGACGCCGATCTTGGCGAGATGCAGCCGGGCCACCTTCTCGTCCAGCGACTTCGGCAGCACGTAGACTTCCTTCTTGTACTTGCCGTCCTTGTTGTTGGCGAACAGTTCGATCTGCGCCAGCGTCTGGTTGGTGAAGGAGGCCGACATCACGAAGCTCGGATGGCCCATGGCGTTGCCGAGGTTCACCAGGCGGCCTTCCGACAGCAGGATGATGCGGTGGTTGTCGGGGAAGGTGATCTCGTCAACCTGCGGCTTGATGTTGTCCCACTTCAGGTTCTTCAGACCCGCGATCTGGATCTCGTTGTCGAAGTGGCCGATGTTGCAGACGATGGCGCGATCCTTCATCGCGCGCATGTGCTCGATGGTGATGATGTCCTTGTTGCCGGTGGCGGTGACGAAGATGTCGGCGCGGGGTGCCGCGTCTTCCATGGTCACGACCTCGTAGCCCTCCATCGCCGCCTGCAGTGCGCAGATCGGATCGACTTCCGACACCATGACTCGGCAGCCGGCCTGGCGCAGCGACGCCGCCGAGCCCTTGCCGACGTCGCCGAAGCCCGCGACCATCGCAATCTTGCCGGACATCATGACGTCGGTGCCGCGGCGGATGCCGTCGACCAGCGATTCACGGCAACCATAGAGGTTGTCGAACTTCGATTTGGTCACGCTGTCGTTGACGTTGATCGCCGGCCACAACAGCGTACCGGCCTTCTGCATGTCATAGAGACGATGCACGCCCGTGGTGGTCTCTTCGGAAACGCCCTTGATGCTCTTGGCAATCTCGGCGAAATAGCCCTTCGGCTTTTCCTTGAGCTGCTTCTTCAGCAGCGCGAAGAAGACTTCTTCTTCTTCCGAACCCGGCTTGTCCAGGAACTTGGTGTCGCCGTTCTCGGCACGCAGACCGAGATGGACGTACATAGTGGCGTCGCCGCCGTCGTCAAGGATCATGTTCGGGTGACCGCCACCGTGCCAGTCGAACAGCTTGGCGGTGTAATCCCAGTATTCGGTAAGGCTCTCGCCCTTGACGGCAAACACCGGAATGCCGGCGGCTGCGATCGCCGCCGCCGCGTGGTCCTGCGTCGAATAGATGTTGCAGGAGACCCAGCGGATGTCGGCGCCGAGTGCGGCCAGCGTCTCGATCAGCACGCCGGTCTGGATCGTCATGTGCAGGGAGCCCGCGATGCGCGCGCCCTTAAGTGGCTGCTTCGGGCCGTATTCTTCGCGCGTCGCCATCAGGCCGGGCATTTCGGTCTCGGCCAGCGAGAGCTCCTTGCGGCCGAAGTCGGCGAGCGAGATGTCCTTGACGATATAGTCGGTAAAGGCAGGCTTCTTGGCGGCGGCGGTCATGTGTTGATCCCTTGAAAAAGCTTATTCCGAAAAGCGCGAAAGGCTTTCCGGAATAAGCAGGACGATTACGGAGAAAATCAGAACGCGCCCTTCAGCGCGGACACCAGATCGGTTTTTTCCCAGGAGAAGCCGCCATCCTTTTCCGGCGCGCGGCCGAAATGGCCGTAGGAAGCGGTGCGGCGATAGATCGGCCGGTTCAGCTTCAGCGTGCGGCGGATGTTGGTCGGGGTCAGCCGGAACAGTTGCGGCAGCACCTTTTCGAGCTTCTTTTCATCGACCTTGCCGGTGCCGTGGGTTTCCACCAGCAGCGACATCGGATCGGCGACGCCGATCGCATAGGCGACCTGGATGGTGCAGCGATCGGCAAAGCCGGCCGCGACAACGTTCTTGGCGAGGTAGCGCGCGGCATAGGCAGCGGAACGATCGACCTTGGTCGGATCCTTGCCGGAGAAGGCGCCGCCGCCATGCGGCGCGTAGCCGCCATAGGTGTCGACGATGATCTTGCGGCCGGTCAGGCCGCAATCGCCGTCGGGACCGCCGACCACGAAGTTGCCGGTCGGGTTGACCAGGAAGTCGGAGGACTTCTGCGGCATCCAGCCCTTCGGCAGCGCCGACTCGACTTCATGCGCGATCATGTCCTTGATCAGGCCGGGCGAATACTTCTTGCCGTTGCGGCTCTTCTCGTTGTGCTGGGTCGAGACCACGACCTTGGTGCAGCCGACCGCTTTGCCTTCGACATACTTCACCGTGACCTGGCTCTTGGCGTCGGGCTGCAGGTCGAACAGCTGACCGCTGCGGCGCTTGTCGGACAGCACTTTCAGGATGCGGTGCGCGAAGAAAATCGGCGCGGGCATGAAGCTGCCCTTTTCGTAGATTTCGCTCTCGTTGCAGGCATAGCCGAACATCATGCCCTGGTCGCCGGCGCCTTCTTCTTCGCCGCTCTTCTTTTTCTTGGCATCGACGCCCATCGCGATGTCGGGCGACTGGCCATGCAGCAGCACCTCAATGTCGGCGCCGTGATAGGAGAAGCCGTTCTGGTCGTAGCCGATGTCCTTGACCACGCCGCGGGCGATCTCGGAGATCAGTTCGCGATCGACCACCGAGACGCCGTGGATGTCGCGGAACAACTGGCCACGGCCCTCGCCCGCAATCACGATCTTGTTGGTCGTGCACAGCGTCTCGCAGCCGAGACGGGTATTGACCGCACTGTCGTCGGCAATACCGAGCTTGACGTCCTTCTCGAGGAAGGCATCAAGGATCGCATCGGAGATTTGATCCGAAACCTTGTCCGGATGGCCTTCGGAAACCGACTCGCTGGTGAACAGATAAGACGCGCGCATCAACAACCCCTTGTTTCCGCCTGATGTCGGCGGGCTCTCTTTGTCATTTATCCCGGAATGTCAGTCGCGACGGCGCGAAATGACGTAGGATTCGTCGTAAAACCAAAGCCCATTATGCTTGCGCAGAACTTCTCTGGTGGCATCGAGGGTTCGGCCGTTTTCGGTCATTTCCGTCAACCGTTCATCTTCGATCTGGGCGACATACACTGCCGCGTTCCACGCTGCAAAGGCCGTCGAGGTTCCGATCGAGCCGGTGACCTCGTTGGGCAGCGCTTCCATATCATAACGGAAGATGGAACGGTTATCGGCGTAGGCATTAAAATTGAGGTCGCGCCCGGCTGACCCCAGCTCGTATTTCACGGTGCGCAATAGCTCATGACGGCTCACCGCGAAAGGATTTTCTCCGGGCCACACCGCCTGGATGATTTCCAGCCCCGGATCCTGCCCGTGGGAGTGAATTCCGATCAACCGGCCACCGGCCCGCAGCGCCCGCGCCAGCGGCGCGATGATCCGCTTGGCGCGGAAATTCACAGAGGATTTGGCCCGGTATGGCTGGGATGCAATGACGAGGTCGAAATTGGCCTCGGTTCGGCCCGCCCGGGGGATGATCGAATCAAGCAGGAACCGGTGGTCCTCCCGGTAAACCACCAGCGCCACTGGCCGTTCATAGATCGGCATGCCCGATGTGGGGCTGACATTGGCCCGCCAGTTCTGCTCAAGAAATGGGCCTAATGCGGCGATCTGGGTCTCGAACTCGCCCGACGAGGCCCCCTGCAAGGCCACCTCGTGCCAGATCATGCCCGCGGCCGCCGCAGGCGAAGCCGGCGTCAGCCAGGGCGCCTCGGCGTAGTACATGTTGGTGAGCACAAAAACGGTCGCGGGATGCTCGAACAGCCGGTCCGGGACCTTGTCGAGCGTCAGTCGGACGTCCTCCAGGCTGAGCTCCTTGCCGGCGATATAGAACGGCATATGGGGGAAGCGGCCGTGCATCGAGCGCATCACCCGCGCCAGCACCGTGCCGTCGCCGACGCCGGCATCGAACACCCGCAGCGCCGGCGGCCGCGGATGCAGGCTCGACAGCTCCAGCGCCACCCGGTCCGCGATCACCCGCTTTTCGCTGCAGGTATGGACGAACAACAGATACTTCTGCCGGTTCTCGAAGAAGCGGAAATTGCCCCTGGGGTCGCGCTTCTCGGGCGGCACTTCGATCCCGCGCGGCGGCGGCAGCCCGCCCGGCGTGGAAGCGGCGATGTAGGCCAGGATCCGGTCCAGCGTGTCGATTGTGATGCGCTTGCCCTCGCGCAGGCGATGCACCAGCTTGCCGTCATTGACGGCCCGGCGGCCAAACGTCGTCTCCGCCATGTCGGCCTGGCGGCAGAACTCCGATATCTGGCTTAGAATCTTGTCGTTTTTCATCGGGTGGCGGTTTGGGACGAAGCGGTGGGCAACGGCAGGTGACCGGGACGTCCTACCACCATCTGCCCACCGGGGAAAGGTGCACTTCCGGGCCGGCCGGCATGAACCGCCATCCCGGATTTCGCCACCAAGACATGGATGCAACCCGTTGATGATGAGGACCAATTGATGCGCCGCGCGATCCTGACGCTGACCTTGCTCGCAGCCGCCCTGTGGTCGGCGCCCTCCCTCGCCCAGTCCCGCAAACAACTCGGGCCGCTCTGCACCACCGACACCACACCGGCCGATCAGATCATCGATGCCTCAACAAGATCATCGCGCTGAAGGTGTTGTCCGGCGAGAAACTCGCGGGGATCTATTTCTGGCGCGCGGTCGGCTGGAACAAGAAGGGCGACTACCTCAAGGTCATCGCCACGCCAGCGAGGCGCTCAGGCTCAAGCCTGATATCGCGATCTACAATCTGCGCGGCTCGGCCTATTACGACAAGGGCGAATACGATATCGCGATCTCGGACTTCAACGACGCGCTGCGGCTGGGGCTAGCGCACATCCCGGATCAGGCTGCACCACGCGGCAAGGTTGCGTTGCGGATCATAGCTCGTGGCGAGCCGCTCGCGAAGCCTGCCTGACGGAGAAGTGAAGACGCTTGGTTTGGCGCAGGTCGGCGTCGCGCCCCTCACAAGAATGTACTGCACCGGCTAACGGCTGTGCCGGAGCAGCCTCTCAGCCTCTTCGATTTCGGGGAGATCCTGCGCGGCGTCGAAATCAATAAGGAGTGGCCCGAGCAGTTCGGATACGAGCGCCGTTCGACCATTCCTGATGTAGAAGCGCGCCAGGCCAAGCGCGCTGCGCAATTCGAAAGTCTTCGTCTGCTGGCGGCGGGCGATTTCAAGGGCCCTGTTGAAGGCATCTTCGACCATGGAAGCGTTCGGCGGGTCGCAACGGAGCAGCAGCTCTCCCTGGACACGATGCAGTTCGGCATCGAGCCAATGCTGGCCCGATTGTTCCGTCCAGCCGATCAGCTCGCGCACAATTTCCAGCCCGGTCTGAAGTTGCCCCGCTTCCGCGTTCGCCAGGGCAACATGCATCCCCCAGAACGGCTCACAAAGGTAGCAATCATTTTCATGCAGCAGGGTCCAGCCGCGGCGCATTTCGCCGAGGCCCTCCACCTGTTCGCCGGCGCGCCACTTTGCAAGGCCGTTCAGGTAGGTCCCGGCGGCCACATACAACGGCATGGTATGTTCGCGGGCGAGAGCGAGGGCAAGGATGGTCTCTGTTTGCTGCAACATGCCGGCGCACAGTCCGTCGAAGACGGCTTTATGAACGAGTGCATTGGCCTGCGACAGCGCCCGCTTTTCGCCCGGGACGCTCACCGCTGCCGCGGCGAGCCGGCGCGCACGATCGATCTTCCCGATCGGCCAGAGCACCAGGGCAAGAAACCTCATGATGACGAACGGCAGGTCCAGCGTTGACGCCCTGAAGGTTTCGGGGTCAGGCTCGGCGCCGTAGATTGCGAGGGCCCGCTCAAGATGCACTTTCGCATTCAGGTAATCGCCGCCGAACCAACAGGTCACCCCGCGGGTGCAATGGGAGAGGACTGCAGCCACCGGCGATTCCGGTCGCCGGTCGGCGGCGCTGACGATTGCTTCCACCAATTCCCGCATCGGCGCGATCTCGCCGTGAGTGAGGCAGGCATTGAACAGGCCCGAATGGATCGGCGCCAGTTCGACCGGATCATTGATGTCAGCTGCGAACTGCCGGGCGCGCGTCCATGCGGCCACCGTTTCGGGCGCGCTGTGCCCAAGGCTTCCGCGCAGCGCGCGGCTATAGGCAATCTGGAGGTCGAGCCGGCTCATGATGCGGCCCGGCTCGCCCGGCAACCCATCGGCGATCGCGACGGCCTTGCCGAGATGGGCGACCGCCTCGGAATAGGCCGAGCGTTTCAGCGCCTGCTGGCCGGCCTTGCGCCACCAGCCGAGAGCCACCTCGCCGAGCCCCGCTTCGGTGAAGTGGTAGGCCAGCACTTCCGGCTCGGTTTCGGCGATGACCGGAAAGCTGTCGCGCAGCACATCGCCGATATGCTTGTGGAGCTGCAGTCGCCGGCTCTTGAGCAGGCTCTCGTAAGCCGCTTCCTGAACCAGCGCGTGCTTGAAGCTGTAGCGTGCTTCCGGCGGCGTGCCGCGCCGCATCAGCAGCTCGGCCTGTTCGAGCTGCGCCAGCGCGGCGCTCAATGTCAGATCATCGCGACCCGCCACAGATCGCAGCAGCGTATACGAGAAGTCGCGGCCAATGGCAGCGCCGATCTGCGCCACCTCCTTGACCGGCGCCAGCCGGTCGAGCCGCGCCATCAGCGAGTCCTGCAGCGTCGCGGGAATGGCGAGCGACGGGAACGGACTATCGAGCCGATAGCGCCCGGCATCTGCCACGAGCAGTCCGGACTCCAGCACCATCTTGGTCAATTCCTCGACGAACAGCGGGATGCCATCCGTCCTCTCGATGATCTGCCTCATCATCTCGTCCGGTAGCTGGCGACCGACGGTCACCTGCTCGACCAGCGCGCGCGTGTCCCGCCGGTCAAGCCGATCGAGCCGCAACAGGCTGACGTTGGGAAGCCCCACCCAGGGCGGCTCGAACTCGGGCCGAAAGGTCAAGAGCATGAGTATCGGCAATCCCCTGATCCGGTCGACCGTGAGATCGAACAGCTCGAGCGTCGTGGCGTCGGCCCAATGCATGTCCTCGCAGACAACCAGCACAGGCTGCTGCCGCGCCAGACCCTCGACCTGATCGAGCAGGGCTGCGAATGTCTGTCGCCGCTGCTGCACCGGATTGAGGCCGAGCGGCGGATAGCGCTCGCCGGTTGCGATCGAAAGCAGAGCGGCGATCAGCGGCGTCGCCTTGGCCACCTGCTGCGTTCCAAGCGCCAGCATTGCCTCGAGCTTGTCGAGCTTTTGCTCCGGCGTGTCCTGCGACCTGATGCCGGCAGCGCGCTCGAGTTGAGCGACAAAGGGATGAAGCGCACTGTTGGTATGGTAGGGCGAGCACTGATAGCGCACCCGGCGGTGGGTCCCCAACGCAGGGTTCTCCAACAGCGTCGCGACGATGCGCGACTTGCCGATCCCGGCCTCGCCGGAAATCAGGACCACCTGGCCCTGGCCCTGCCACGCCAGCTGCTGGCGCGAGAGCGCGAATTCGATCTCCGCCTTGCGGCCGACAAAGCCGATCGAGCGCACGGTTCGCACCGCCTCGAAGCGGCTCTCCGATGCCGCTCCGCCTTCGACCGCCCAGACCGCGATGGGCCCGTCGATGCCCTTGACCTCGCGGTGACCGAGACTGCGAAACGTGAACAGGTCGCCAAGCAGTTGGCGCGTCGAAGCCGCAACGACAACCGCCCCGGGCTCCGCCAGGCCCTGCAGCCGCGCAGCGACGTTCGGTGTATCGCCGACCATCGCCTGCTGCTCTGACGCGCCTCCGCTGATGAGGTCGCCTACCACCACAAGTCCGGTCGCGATCGCGACCCGCACCTCAACGCGCTGTATCGCGCGCGTTTCGAGCGGCCCTATTGCGGCGGTGATGTCGAGCCCCGCCCGCACGGCGCGCTCCGCGTCATCCTCGTGTGCAACGGGATAGCCGAAATAAGCGAGTATTCCATCGCCCACGAACCTGGCGATAATGCCGTCGTAAGTGGCAATGACCCTTGCGCAGGCGGCCCGATAGGCGCGGATCACCTCCCACATGTCCTCGGGATCGAGGCGCGCCGAAAGCGCCGTCGAACCGACCAGGTCGCAGAACATGACGGTGAGGTGCCGTCGTTCGGCATCGCGCCGGATCGCCGGCTCGGCGACCAGTTCGGCTTGATTGAGTTCGGCAATCGCGCGCAGCATTTTGCGTCGATGACCGAGCAGGACTCCCAATCTTTCGAAGTCCTGATCCGTCAGTTCGGGAAGGACACCAAGATCGATCCCGTTCTCGGCAAAACGCAGCGCGTATTGCCCAAGCCCCAGCTTCTCGAGCCAGTCCGCAATCTGCTGCATTGGCACCACCCACTGTCTGGTTGGCGGCCAGCCCAATATTGGACCACGGTAACGAAAAAATTATTGCACATTTTTCCCGGATCGCACGTCTTGTTTGCGGCAATTCGGCGGCGGCCGGCCTTCGCTCGTTCTCTAGCGTGCTCAGTCCAAATCTCCGCTACTCAAGAGAGTATTGGCAGGATGCAAACGGCTGGATTGCTGGACACGCGCACGCGACGACAGCGAGGAACCCGTTCGCAGCGTTCAAAAATTCAGACGGGTATGGGCGTTGCGCCGGTTTGAGCGGATCGACGAGCCGGCGACATAAGACCCGCCGAGATCTGCGCCATATCAAGCATCGGCCAACGAACGATCAGGTACCACGTTACTCCGGAGAAAATTTTTGAGCGCCGGACGATGACGTGGCCTGCGGGCCGGCAGCATGTCGACGATGTGAAGTGTCTCACACAGTGGTGCATTGGCAGGTGCTAGAAGTTCGACCGGTCCCAACGGCTGCTGTCATGAGCGACATCAGATTTTTCCGGGGACCCGAGGGCACTCAATAGCGCCCCCGCGGAAGCGGCGCAGATTCACGGTCCGGCCATGTAGCGGCAACCTGGATTGCGCGAGCCAGGTCAAAACGCATTCAACTAAACTGCACACGCAACCGGATTCCACGGATCCGGGCCGAACGTCGTCAAACGCGTTGATGCAGTCGAGACTACCTCACGCTGGACGATTGCTGCGTCGTCGGTGACGCGGTCTGGTCATCGCGTCGTCCCGCAGGCACCTTTTGGAAAGGTAGCAACATGAAAATGGCCAATGCAAATTTCGACAGGTCATCCGGCGCGAAGACGACCGGGTTCGCTCCTGCTGCTCTCATCAAATCGGCGCATCTCATTGAACGAATCGGACTCGCCGCGATTGGCGGCTCCTGCGGCTTGTACGTCGCCGCAGCATTAATGCGCCGGCAAAGCGAACTGCCCTTGAGCGTCGGGATCGTCCTGTTGATGATGCTCTTTGGGGCTTTCAGCTTCTACGTCGGCATCGATCTGCCTCGCCGTTCTGCCCGAAGATCAGCCTCGATCCAGCGGCAACGATGGAGCCCGGACACTGTGGTCGAGATCCTGAGCGCGGTCGGAATATTTCTTGCCGCGATTGCGACGTTTGCGTCCGTCGGCATCATCATCCTCGACGAGACGGTGTCCGACGGATGGCTGGCTTTGATCGGAATCAGTTGGATGACCGGCTCTTTGTTGCAAATCGCTGCCGGCATCATCGCCCGCAGCTACGGCACGGCCGAAAATGCCGGCAAGTGATTTCCGATTGCAGTTGGAATGCGCAGACTGGCTGCGACGCAGGCCGACGCGATTGATTCATAGCAGCCATTTGCAATTCAAGACCGGTCGGTCTATATATACGGCCATGGCACGCCAATCCCCCATGCAGTCGCCGCGTGGCCGGCCCCGTGGTTTCGACACGGAAGCCGCTGTCGAGCGTGCGATGGGTGTGTTCTGGTCGCGCGGCTATCACGGCACGGCGCTTCCGGACCTGCTGCGAGCGACGAAGCTTTCGCGCGGCAGCCTTTATGCCGCCTTCGGGGACAAGCACGCGCTCTTTCTGCGGGCGCTCGATCGCTATATCGCCGACGCGCTTGCGCGGATGGACGTCGAACTCGGTCCGCGCCATACGCCGGTTGACGGCCTGCGGACCTTCCTTGCCGGTTATGTCGACCGCACCAGCGGCGCCAGCGGTCGGCGCGGATGCCTGCTGGTGGCCACAGCGATGGAACTGGCTGGCCACGACGGGGATGTCGAAGGTCGCATCGGCGGCTTTTTCAAAGCCATGGAGGCCAAGCTCGCCAGCGCGCTCTCGCGCGCGAAGGCGGCGGGCGAACTGGCCGCTGGTGTTGAGCCTGCAAGTGCCGCGCGGATACTGGTCTGCTTCGTCGAGGGACTTCGGGTGGTCGGCAAAACGGGACCAACGCGCACCACGTCGCAAGCCACGGCCGACGCCCTTCTCGACCGCTTCATCAGGTAGCTCAGCCATGGACGCACTCCGGGTTACGCGCGCCTATATCTGGACTGTTTGGTCTAAAAATGAGGATGCCATGTCTGCCATTCAGATCGCCTGCGCGGTGCTGGTGCCTCTCATCTGGGGCTATCAGTTCGTAGCCATCAAAGTGGGCGTGGTGCAGTTTCCGCCACTTTTCTTCCTCGGACTGCGCTTCCTCGCCATGGCCCTGCTGCTGATCCCCTTCGTCACAAGGCCGACACGTCAGGAGTTCGGCTCCATCGCTGTCATCTCGGTCTTCCTGGGTGGACTGAATTTCGGCTTGTTCTATGTGGGGCTGGGGCTCGGTTCAGGCAGCATGTCTGCGGTCGCCTATCAACTCACGACGCCCTTTACCGTCCTGTTGGCCTGGCCGCTGCTTGCGGAGCGGCCGTCGCTGATGACGTCCGCCGGTGTGTTGATTGCCTTCGGCGGCGTGCTCGTGTTGGCCGCCGGGCCGGGCCTGTCCGCAAATGCGTTACCGATCCTGCTGGTGGTCGGGGCAGCCTTCGCGTTCGCGGTCGCCAACGTCCTGACCAAGCGCCACGGCCCGTTCGATCCCTTGATGTTGACGGGGTGGTCGTCACTTTTCACGGTACCGCAGGTCATGTTGATGTCGCTGTTCCTTGAACATGGACAACTGACGACCCTCGTCACGGCGGACGAACGTGGCTGGATGGCGCTCGCCTACACTATTTTCATCGGAGGAATCGTCGGATTCGGCCTTTGGTTCTGGCTGATCGCCCGTTGCACCATGGCCCGCGTGGCGCCATTCGCCCTGCTGCTTCCGGTCTTCGCCTTGATTTCGAGCGTGTTGTTCCTCGGCGACCGCGTGACGCCGACGCTGGCTATCGGGGCGCTACTCGCCATCTCGGGCGTCGCCATTACGCAAGTGAGACCGATCGCTCGACCACATGCGTCGCCCCGTGTGCAATAGCAAACTGGATACGACGGATGCGACGAAATAACCCGACGGGCAAATCACTTCTGATTGTCGGAAATCGTGTCAAGTCGATAATTTCTGAGAATCGAAAATATTTCTCTTTCCATCTGACCCAAATCAGTGTGCATCTATCGCCATCCCGTCCCACTCAGAGGGGCGTCGGCCGTCGTCACGACGAGGGGCGGGTCGCGGTGGACGCTGAGGTTGCGATTGACGGTCGCGGCTGAAGCGTACGGCGAAAGCGTGTGGTCCTGGCGCCCGTAACGGCGTCAAGTCCTTAAGGGAGCCAACGCTTCCGAGGGACGACGGTGGCAATAGAGGCCGTCTCACCGGGGAGAGCGCGTTATAAGCCGTAAAGCCATTGCGCAGGGAATGTCGGATGCTCTCCGCTGCCCTGTATGCTCGTGTGCAGCTTTCTTAGCACAATCGCACACGAGATCGCGGGTGCAGCGCGCATCCGGCATTCCCTGCGCCCTCTGATTTTGGGGGTGAAGATCACCTGCAAACCTCGGGCGCAATGTGCCGCGAGAACGCGAAACTGTATCCACGTCGTCCCGGGCTTGACCCGGGACCCATACGCCGCAGCATGTCGGTGAGAACGCCGGCGTTAGAGATCTTCTACAGCAACGGCCGCCGCGGAGTATGGGTCCCGGGTCAAGCCCGGGACGACGAGTGGAGAGGGCCGCGAAACGTAATGACGATAGCGGATGGAAGCCTACTTCCCCCACACCTCGTTCGCGACATCGACCGCGAGCTTCAGCTTGGCCCACTGCTCTTCCTCGGACAGGATGTTGCCTTCCTCGGTCGAGGCGAAGCCGCATTGCGGCGATACCGCGAGCTGCTCGAGCGGCGCGAATTTTGCGGCCTCCATCAGCCGGCGCTTGATGTCTTCCTTGTTCTCGAGCTCGCCGAACTTCGAGGTGATGACGCCGACCACGACCACCTTGTTGCCCTTCGGCAGATAGCGCAGCGGTTCGAAGCCGCCGGCGCGGTCGGAATCATATTCCAGGAAATAGCCGTCGTAATTGGTGCCGGCCAGCATGGTCTCCGCGACCGGCTCGTAGCCGCCGGAGGAAATCCAGGTCGAGCGGAAATTGCCGCGGCAGACATGGGTGGTGACAATCATGTCGGCCGGCCGCTCGGCCAGCGCGTAGTTGATGACGCGGGCATAGATCTCCTGCAGGCCGTCGGGATTGTCGCCGCGCTCGCGCGCCTTCTGCAACTCGTCCGGCGAGCAGAGATAGGCCCACACGGTGTCGTCGAACTGCAGATAGCGGCAGCCGGCGTCATAGAACGCCTTCACCGCCTTGCGGTAGGTCTTGCCGAGATCCTCGAAGAAAGGTTCGAGATCGGGGTAGACGTCCTTGGAGATCGCCTTGCGGCCACCGCGGAAATGCAGCACCGCGGGCGACGGGATCGTCATCTTCGCGGTGACATGCGCGGTGTCGCAATGCTTCTTCAGGAACTTGAAGTGATCGAGCATCGGATGGTTGTCGGGGAAGTCGAGCTTGCCGATGACGCGGATGGCGTCATGCCGGGTCTGGACGCCGGCGAACTGGATGCCCTGGTCGGGATGAAACAGTTCGCAGCCGGTCAGATGGCTCAGGAAATCGAAATGCCACCAGGAACGGCGGAACTCGCCGTCGGTCGCGAGCTTGAGGCCGAGCGAGGCCTGCTTGTGCACGACCTTTTCGATTTCCATGTCCTCGGCCTTGCGCAGGTCCTCGGCCGTGATCTCACCCTTCTCCAGTTTGGCGCGCGCTTCCTTGATGCGCTGCGGCCGCAACAGGCTGCCGACCTCGTCGGCACGGAACGGGGCTTTGGTTCGCTGCATGGTCTTACTCCCAGGAATTATCTAGTGTGCGGCGGCGCCAGCGACGCCAAGATAGCGTTCGAGTACCGCAGGATCGGCCTTCAGGGCGCTGGAGGCCGCATCATGCACGATCGCGCCGCGTTCCAATATCACAACCCGGTCGGCCAACCCCAGAATCTTTTGGGCATTCTGCTCGACAATAATCGAGCAGATGCCCCCGGCGCGGGTGATGGTGCCGAGCGCCCGCAGCAGTTCCTCGACGATGATGGGCGCCAGCCCCTCGGTCGGCTCGTCCAGCAGCAGCACCTTCGGATTGAGCGTCAGCGCCCGGCCGATCGCCAGCATCTGCTGTTCGCCGCCGGAGAGCTGGTTGCCGAAATTACTGCGGCGTTCCTTCAGCCGCGGAAACATTTCGTAAACCCTGTCGACGGTCCAGGGTCCGGGCTGGGCCACCGCGGTCATGTTCTCTTCCACCGTCAGCGAGCGGAAGATGTTGCGCTCCTGCGGCACCCAGCCAATGCCGGCGCGCGCCCGCTGGTCCGGCCGCATCGGGGTAATGTCGAGCCCGCCAAGCGCGACAGTGCCGCCAAAACGCCGGGTGATCCCGACGATCGAATTGATCAGCGTGGTCTTGCCGGTGCCGTTGCGGCCGAGCAGCGCCAGCACCTGGCCTTCGCCTAATGTCAGCGACATCCCCGGCAGCACCACCGCTTGCCCGTAGCCGGCGCGCAGGTCGTTGATGGCGAGCAAATCAGACATCGGCGCCCTCGCCGAGATAGACCGCCTTGACCTGGGGATTGCGCGCCACCTCGTCCGGCGGGCCTTCGACCAGCATGGCGCCGTTGACCAGCACCGAAATCCGGTCGGCGAACGAAAACACCAGATCCATGTCGTGCTCGATCAGAAGCACCGTGACGTCGCGCGGCAGCGCGGCGACGGCTGCCAGGATATCGTGGCGCTCGCTCTCGGGCACACCGGCGGCGGGCTCGTCGAGCAACAGCACCCGCGGCTTGGTCGCGATCGCGACCGCGATCTCGAGCAGGCGCTGCTTGCCGTAGGGCAGCGTCGCGGTGAGTTCGTTCATGACGTCGAGCAGGTGAAAGCGCGACAGCGTCTCGGCGACCTCCTGGTTGACGTCGCCCCGCGTCCCCATCCGCCGCCACCAGTCGCCGCCGCGGCCGAGCCGTTCGGACACCGCAAGCCCGATGGTCTCCAGCGGCGTCAAATCGGCATAAAGCTGGTTGATCTGGAAGGTGCGCGACAGCCCGCGCAGCACCCGCTTGTGAACCGGCAGATCGGTGATGTCGTTGCCCTCGAGCAGGATGCGCCCGGCATTCGGCTGCAGCACGCCGGTGAGCAGGTTGATGACCGTGGTCTTGCCGGCGCCGTTCGGCCCGATCAGGGCATGGCGGGCGCCCTGCTCGACCCGCAGCGACAGGTCACGCGTGACCTTGAGGCCCCCGAATGATTTTTCCAGCCCCTTGGTTTCCAGCGCGATCGTCATGGCGCGTCGCTTTCGGGAACGGCCACGACGGCTTTGCGCCCGGCGATTTTCCGGATCACGAGATTGGGCAGCCACAGCGCCCAGCGATGCATGCGGTCGCGGCCGACCAGCACGATCACGACCAGCACGAGGCCGATCCAGAACAGCCAGTATTGCGGCGTGATGGTGGAGAAGAACTCCTGCAGCATCTTGAAGACAACAGCGCCGATCAGGCCGCCATAAAGATAGCCGGTGCCGCCGAGCACCAGCACCAGCATCAGATCGGCCGATTTTTCGAACGCGAACACGTCGAGCGAGGCCAGCGCCGTGGTCTGGGTGAACAGCGCGCCGGCAATGCCGGCGTAGAACGCGGCCAGCGTATAGATCGCGATCAGGCGGCGGTTGACCGGCACGCCGATGGCGGATGCCCGCAGCGGATTGTTCTTGATCGCGCGCAGCGACAGGCCGAACGGCGAGTTCACCACCCGGCGCGCGAGCAGGAACAGCAGGAACAGCACGATCAGCGAGTAGAAGAAGCCGGTCTTGCCGAACATGTCGAAGGCGAAGAGCCCAAGGATCGGCGCCATCTCGATGCCCTGCAGGCCGTCTGTGCCGCCCGTGATGTTGGAGAAACGCTCACCCAGCGCCTCCAGCAGCAACGCGATCCCGAGTGTCACCATCAACCGCGTCAGGTCGACGCCGCGGATCACCAGGAAACTGGTGAGAAAGCCGAGCACCATGGCGACGAGGCCGGCCGCGACCAATGCAATCACCGGTTCGGTGATGATGCCGTGCAGCGCCAGCAGCCCGGCACAATAGGCGCCGACGCCGAAGAAGGCGGCGTGGCCGAGCGACACGATACCGGCATAGCCAAGGATCAAATCGAGCGACAGCGCGAACAGCGCCAGCCGCAGGATGTCCGTCATGATCAGATAGCGCGACGGAAACAGGAATGCGCAGGCCAGCACCAGGACCCAGAACGCGATTTCGCCTCCGCGCCAGCGGGAGCGGGCCATGGCATGAGACGAGATTTCGGGAAGCGCGCTCATATCGGCTCACCGCGCCGCGGTGCGGCCGAACAGACCGTTCGGGCGCCAGATCAGGATCACGATCATGATGGTATAGATGACGAACGGCCCCATCTTGGGCACGTAATATTTGCCGGCGACGTCGCCGATGCCGAGCAGCAGCGAAGCCAGAAACGGCCCGGTGATGCTGGAGGAGCCGCCGACGGTGACCACGATCAGGAAGTAGATCATGAACTTGAGCGGAAAATACGGATCGAGGCCGAGAATTTCGGCGCTCAGCGCGCCGCCCAGACCGGCAAGTCCGCAACCGAAGGCGAAGGTAAAGGCAAACACCTGCGGTACGTTGATGCCGAGGCCGCTGGCGGCACGGGGATCATCGACCGCCGCGCGCAAACGGCTGCCAAACCGGGTTTTCGCCAGGATCAATTGCAGCCCAACCGTGAGCAGGCCGCAGATCACGATGATCATCAGCCGGTAGCGGCCGATGCCGACGCCGAAGAAATCGAACTGGCCCTCGAGCGCCGCCGGCAGCTTGATGAAGATGCGCGACGATCCCATGATGTAATCGACCGACGCCACCGACATGAAGGTGAGGCCGATCGTGAACAGCACCTGGTCGAGGTGGCTTCTGGTGTAGAGATGGCGGTAGAGCGTCCGCTCCAGCGCCACGCCGATCACGGCACTCACGACAAAGGCGAGCGGCAACGCCGCAAAGAACGGCCAGCCGGAATTGTTGACCAGGACGGCGCAGACATAACCGCCGGTCATCGCGAACGCGCCATGGGCGAGGTTGACGAAGTTCATCAGCCCGAGCGTGACGGCAAGGCCGCAGGCCAGCACGAACAGCAGCATGCCGTAGGCGACGCCGTCGAACAGGATGGTGAAGAGCGTGGTCATCTTGAATACACTGGTCTAAGTAAGAGCCCCGCACCCGGATCGCTGCGCGATCCGACCTCTCCCCGCAAGTGCGGGGCGAGGTTTAGTGCGGAGCAAGCCGTACGTCCTATCATCGCTTCGCTAGAACGAAGTAGATCCCGCGAATGCCGCTCTGCTCCCTCGCCCCGCTCTTGCGGGGAGAGGGTTGGGGTGAGGGGCAGGCCACGGGCGCGAAACTCACTTCTTCGTCTTGCCGGAATCCTTGACCGCCTCGAAGGTCGCGAATTCGACGTTGTAGAGTTCACCGTCGACCTTCTCGACCTTGCGGATGTAGATGTTCTGGACGATGTCGCGGGTTTCCGGATCGATCGAGATCGGGCCGCGCGGGCTCTCCCACTTCATGCCCTTCATCGCCTCGATCAGCGCATCGCCGTCGGTCTTGCCGCCGGTCTTCTTCAGCGCCTCATAGATCAGATGGATGCCGTCATAGCCGCCCACCGCCATGAAGCCCGGGCGCTGGTTATAGGCCTTCTTGTAGGCTGCGACGAAATCCTTGTTGGCGGCCGACGGGTGCGCGGCGGAATACAGATGCGCGGTGACGGTGCCGAGCGCCGCATCGCCCATGCCGTTGAGCAGGTCGTCATCCATCACGTCGCCGGGGCCGATCACCTTGATGCCCGCCTTGTCGAGGCCACGCTCGGCATACTGCTTCATGAAGTTGCCGCCCTGCCCTGCCGGCACGAACACGAACACGGCATCCGGCTTGGCATCCTTCATCCGCTGCAGAAACGGCGCGAAGTCCGGATTTTGCAGGGGCACCTTGACCTCTTCGACGATCTCGCCGCCGCCGGCGGTGAAGTTCTGCTTGAAGAAGTTCAGCGCATCGTTGCCGGGCGCGTAGTCGGAGGTCAGCGTTGCGACCTTCTTGATGCCGTTCTTGGCGGCCCAATCACCGATGATGGTGGAGGACTGCGCCAGCGTAAAGCTGGTGCGCACGATATAGGGCGAACGCTCGGTGATGATCGAGGTGCCCGCCGCCATCACGATTTCCGGGACCTTGGCCTGGGTGGCCAGCGGCGCCGCGGCAAGGGCTGCCGGCGTCACGCCGAAGCCGGCGATGAAACTGACCTTGTCGTTGACGATCAACTCCTGGGCGAGGCGCTTGGTGTTGTCGGGAACCGCGCCGTCATCCTTCAGAATGACCTCGATCTTCCTGCCGGCGACGGTATCGCCCTTCTGCTGCATATAGAGCTTGACGGCGTTGTCGATCTGCTTGCCGGTCGAGGCCTGCCCGCCGGTCATCGGCAGGATCAGGCCGATCTTGACGGTATCCTGCGCCTTCGCGGGTATAACAGCCAGCACACCGGCAACCGCGCCAGCGGCCAGCAGCAATTGACGACGAATAGACATGAAATTTCTCCCCCTGATCGATCTTGTGCCTTGAGCCGAGTCCCCGGCCCTTGCCTCACCATAACCCAAATTTTCGGCCGGGTAGCGCCACGACATGGCGTCTCACCGCGGCTTGTTGTCAATCGGACGAAGGGCGCGTTTCCTTGGACGGGCACGTCCCCCGGGGCGGTCCTGCGGTCAGGTCGCGGGCTGTATTATAACACCGTCTTCGCTTCGAGACCCACCGGCCGGCCCGAGCGCCTCCGGCCTTCGTTCCATTTGTACATTTGTACAAATAAAATGTTGCTGTCAACAAATAAGCGGCAGGTCGTGTCCGCCGCAAGGCGGCCTCAAATCCATCATCCTTAAAGGTCTAATGAGTAACCTGCCGCCCATGTCGATCCGTGCCCGCCATATCCTCGTCCTCGTTGCCGTCGCGTTCGCAGGCTGCTCGCTGAGCGGCTGCGGAACCATCAACGAAAAAATCTCGGCCGGGGTCAGCGACGCCATTCCGGCCTGGGCCGGCGGCGTGCCGGCGGACGCGCCACCGCGGCCGGGCACCGCGAAGTACGACGAGTTCATGAGGGAACGCGAACGGAAACGGCTGCTGCCCGCCGCAGAACGCGGCGAGGAAGCAAAGCCTGCTTCATCGTCGCAGGACGCAATTCGCTAACGGGACGATAGCAGAGCGGCCGTCCGCATCGTCTGCCGGATCGGCCACCCGCTCCTCGTCGACCGCAAAATACCAACTGCGAACCTTGGCAACAATGATGACGTGATCCCTTCAGTTCGAAGCCCGAACGGCGTAGGGTGACTCGGCATTTCGACGCCCACGGCATCGATGTCCATTTCAGTGTGGTATCAGCCCAAATGGGTGCGGGACCGCTCTAACAGCAGATCAAACGATGTGAGTTGCATGGCTTCCGCAACGACTACCGCGCGCCCGCGCTTGCTATACGTGGTAAACGAAGACTTCGCGTTCTTGCTCAACCGGCTGCCGATGGCGAGAGCTGCGCGCGCCGCGGGCTATGAAGTGCACGTGGCCACGCGTGTCGATAAAGGCGCAAGCGCCATAGAAGCAGAGGGCTTCACGCTTCATAGGATACCATTCCGCCGGGGCGGATTGTCTCCATTTGCTGCAGTTCCGACCATCGCTGCGCTTCGACGGCTTGAAAGCAAGATCAGGCCGCAGATCGTTCATCACTCCGGCCTGCAATGCTGCGTGTATGGATCGATTGCAGCCTTGGGACGAAAAATCCCGCTTGTTAACGCCATTACCGGCCTGGGCTACATCTTTACTTCGGTAACCTGGCGAACAGGGCTTCTGAAACGAAGCATGGCTATTCTCCTTCCGTGGCTCTTCAACAGGAAACAAAGCGTCGTTCTCGTCCAGAATCCCGACGACCTGTCCGCCCTCGAAAGCCTCGGAATAGAGCACGGTCGAACGATCCTGATCCCCGGATCCGGTGTCGATACAGATGTGTTGCAGCCACTGCCGGAGCCGACTGGCCCAATTACGATGGGCTTCGCCGGGCGCTTGCTAACCGACAAAGGAATTCGGGCGCTGGTAGCCGCCCACGGCATTTTGCGAGAACAAGGTCACGATATAAACCTGATCATTGCCGGTAATCCCGATCCAGCCAACCCCGCCTCCGTCCAAATTGAAGAGGCGTGGGAATGGAGCCAACGGCCGGGGATTACCTGGCTTGGACACATCGAAAATATCGTCTCGCTTTGGCGGCGCTGCCATTTTGCTGTCTTGCCGTCGCATCGCGAAGGCCTGCCCATGAGTCTGCTTGAAGCAGCAGCCTGCGGCAGAGCGATGATCGCCACCGACGCTCCGGGCTGCCGTGAAGTTGTCATTCATGATCATACCGGCGTCCTGGTGCCTATCGAGGATCCAATAGCACTTGCTGCGGCGATCCTTGGCCTGGCGAACTCGTTCCAGCTTCGCGACCGTTACGGACAAGCTGCGAGAAAGCTCGTCGTCGAAAAGCTGTCAGCCAAAATCATCGGGGACTCCGTCGTCGAACTCTACGACGAGCTAACGCGAAATCGGCACCAGCATCGGGCGCCAGACAATTCGATACTGCCTGCTGGGAAAATCCTGCTCGTTTCTCAGCATTATGCCCCGTTTCCGAGCACGACCTCGGCCTATATGACCGAGATTGCCGAGGAGTTGGCTCGCGACTGCGACGTCACCGTTCTGTCGGGCTCGCCCGGCTCCAACTCGAAGGCGCCCCCGAAGTCATCCCTCCCCACAATTATTGAGATAAAGAGCTGGTGGCCGGGAAAATCAGCGCTGGTTTCAAGATCACTTGCCGCAGTCCTGTTCGCATTACAGGTGTTCTTTGCCATCCTGAAGCACGCCCGCCGCGAGGACGCCATCCTTTGCGTTACGACGCCTTTCACAGTTCCGTACGCCGTAACTGTAGCAGCGAGGCTCCGCAAAATTCCCGCGGCACTTATTATTCATGACTTCTATCCGGACACGCTTGTCATGGCCGGCATTCTGCATCCCCGCTCCATAGTAACCAAAATCATGCGTTGGGCGAACTCTGTCTTGTTCAAATGGCTCGACGCTGTCGTCACCATCGGGCGCGATATGAATGTGCTGTTGATGGCCTATCCACGCATGCAGCCAAGCAAGATCGTCTTTATCCCAAATTGGCCAACGCTGCCCATTCAACATCGAGTCGTCACCGAGAATTCCTTTCGCGTCCGCTGCGGAAGCAAATTTCTGGTGGCCATGTCCGGAAACGCGGGATTCACTCACGATCCCAACTCCGTGTTCGAAGCTGCTCGAATACTGGAACACAATACGGACATTCACTTCCTGTTTTCGGGCGAGGGCGTCGGCTGGACCACATTGAAGAAAAGGCAGGCGACGACGCCCCTGCGTAACGTCACTTTGATTGAGCGCGTGCCCGAAGCGGAGCTGGAAGAATTCCTGTCGGCCGCCGACATTTGGATAATCCCGTATCGTAAAAACAATACCGGCGTGTCCGTACCAAGCCGGATCTATAATCTGCTCGCTGTGGGACGACCGGTGATAATCTGCTCAGAGCCGGATGCGGAGGCTGCTCTTCTGGTGCAGGAACATGATTTGGGCTGGGTGGTACAACCCGAAGATCCAGCCGCAATTGCTCGCACCGTCGAGTTTGCAGCTTCGGCCGCGGGCAATACCCAAGAGAAGGGACGGCGGGCGACCGAGATTGTCCGTAACTATGCACGACCAACCGCGTTGAATTCATACCGGCAACTGATGCGTCGGCTTCTGAACAAGCACGCGGCTGTGTCTAATGAATGATGAGATCACTCGCAGCTGTCGGGACAAATCCCCGAACGCCAACGCCCCCGAAAGCATGACTTTTAGCTGTTGACTCTCGTAGAGGTTTATTCCTTATCCAGAGAGTGCGCTCCCATCAGCCATTCGAAACCTTTCACTCCAAGGCACGCTCGTTATGACTAAAGGTCTGGTTCTGGTAACGGGCGGAAACGGATACGTGGGCCGGGAGTTGGTGCGTCAGCTGATCGCCCAGCGAGATTGCGAAGTCCACGTACTGGACAATATGGCCAGCGGTGAACATCGTCTGGCGCAAATGGACGAGCAAGCTTTCGTACTGCACCGGCAGGATATCCGGGACACGGATGCGGTTTCCGAATTGCTCAACAGGATACGGCCGTCGATCATTTATCATTTGGCTGCCGTTCACTTCATTCCAGCGTGCGAGGCCGAACCCGGAAATGCGGCCGCGATCAACGTGGCGGGAACGATCAATCTGCTGAACGGAGCCCCGGCCGGGACCAAGTTCGTCTTCGCTTCATCGGCCGCCGTCTACCGACCGTTGCCCGACGCGCATCTGGAACGCGACGAAGACCTCGGCCCGGTCGATGTCTACGGCTACACAAAATTGCACGGCGAGCATTTTGTCAGGCATTACCACAACCAAAACAAGGTCCGCGGCATCATCGTCAGACTTTTCAACGTCGTCGGGCCCGGTGAGACCAACCCGCATCTCGTACCGGCGATCATCAGCCAACTAGCTTCCGGTCACAACCAACTGGCCTTGGGAAACCTGTTCCCCCACCGGGATTACATCGACGTCAGCGACGTTGGTTACGGATTGCGCGCGCTCGCCAGGCACGATGCTTTCGAGGGCGGTCCGCTGATTTCGAATCTTGGCACCGGAAACACGCATTCCGTGGGTGACGTCGTCGCGACGATCGGGACCGCGGCCGGAGTGACCGTCGATGTTCAGCAGGACCCGCTTCGTGTGCGTGCTGTTGATCGTCCGATGCTGAAGGCGTCAACTCAGAAACTGAGGCAGATTACCGGCTGGGCCCCGTCCATCTCACTTGCCGAAAGCATGCATCGCGCATGGACAAATCGGATGGAGGATGGACTAACGTGACGGCCACCAAGCTGCGCGTTGGCGCGGTCGTCGTCACGCCACCGACGTTCAAGGCGAGCGGAGGGGTATCGGCTGCGATCCAACTAACCGAGAGAATCGCAAAGCAGATCGACAGCGCGCTGTTGCTGATGGCCGAGGACAACGGCGAAACCGTCGAGAACGGTCTGCGCATAGTCCGTCAAAAGGCGGCAAATTCCCTGCTGCCCCTGCGGCGTGTCCTGCCGCGGCAAGCCGTCACTCTCGCATGGCGAGCGAATATCAAGCCATGGCTTCGCCAGGGACAGTTCGATGTCGTTCATTTTCACAATCCTCACCCGCCCGGTGCTCTCAAAGCTGCTGCGCAGGCCTGCAAAGACCTCAAAATCCCCTACGTGATTTCAACGCACGGCTTCATCGAATTCAACGAATTCTCACAAGGCTTCGGCGCCCCTGCCTGGCAGAAGCCATTGCTGGAATTGCTGGTGCGTCGACCGGTCGTTCACGTGGCGCAAAACGCGGCGAGAGTCCTGATGCTCTCGCCTCAGGAGGAACCCGTTCTATCCGGCATGGGGGTGCATCCTCGCAATCTTCGCGTCGTATCCAATGGCGTGGACCCCTACTTCACGATTCCTGTTTCAGAAGCAGAGCGGCAACGACTGGTCGCACGCTTCGCTCTTCCGACCGATCGTCCTCTGATGCTGTATGTGGGTAACCACACGGCAAACAAGGGCCTGGACGTACTGCTCAGAGCTCTGCCCCTGATGCGCGAAAAGGCTGTGGCTGTTGTCGCCGGTGCTATCCGCTCGCAGAAGGAGCATGCGCAGCTCCTTGCTGACAACGGCATGCCTGCCGGCAGTGAAAAGATTCTATTCACCGATTTCATCACCCGCGAAGAACTGCGCGCCCTCTATCAGAGCGTCGACTTGTTCGTCTTTCCCTCGCGCGCCGATACGCTGCCGCTTGTCATTCTGGAAGCCATGGCCAGCGGCCTGCCGGTCGTTTCGACCTTGATTGGCGGAATTCCATTCGAAGTTTCCGCCGACACAGGGATCCTGATGAAGCCCGGCGATCCCGCAGCACTCGCTTCGGCGCTGGACCGGCTGTGTGCCGACCAGCCACTCCGCAAGGCGATGGGCGATGCCGGGCGCGCACGTGTCACTCAGCTCTTTAACTGGGAGAAATCGGCAGAACAGGCCGTGGCTATTTACGAGGAAGTCGTTTCCAACAAGACGTCGCAATAGTTCTTAGTGAGAGATGGCCGACATCGGCTTCATCGCTCCGGCTTGTATCCCACAAACGAATAGAGTCGACCGGGCCGGTTGTCGAATTGTTCGGCGATCAACAGCATGAACCTGAACATGCGGTCATGACTCAGAAGCGCCCGCCAGCCCGGGACGGGAAGCCTGGCCGAAAGCCGTGAGACGACAGCCGATCGCAAGCTCTCAAATGTGTAAGGGAACAAGTTGATCGGGCTTGTAAGGGGCGGAAGTATCTCGAGCGGCTCAAAGCCGGCAGTGCGCAACGCGCCAACGTAGCGATCAAGACGAAAGGCGTTCTCACCGCCATAGAGCCGATGCAGCGGATGCTGGTCCAAGAACTTCTGGAGGTCGGAATCACGACTAATGACATGTTCGCGGGCGGCAACAGCAATGCCACCCGGCTTCAGTACGCGAAAGATTTCACGGCATGCACCTTCCAGATTGGTCGTGTGATGAAGCACCGCTCGCGCAAACACGACATCGAAGCTCCCATCAGCAAACGGCAGCCGCTCGGAAACCTCCTCGACAATGTCAATGGCAATTCCGGCATCTTGCGCGAGCATGCGTATCGCTGCTGCGCCAACAATCTTGCTTGGATCCGGTTCAAGGGCCGTGACCGCGAAGCCATCACGGGCCAGTGCATAGCTGGCGATACCACGGCCAGCTCCGATATCGAGCGCCCGGCCACGACGACCATGCAATATGTTGGAGACGGCGCGCCACTCCTCCGATGCATGGTAACGAGCCGCCGCATCCACCAATGGGTCATCGTAGTATGCGTCGCGCGCAACTTGCTGCTGCTCGGGTTGATTTCGAAACCAGACGACCGCCTCTTCCCAGGACGACAGCTTGGGATCAGCGCTCATCGGGCGACAGCTCCCTGACAACGACCGCGGGGTTTCCCGCTGCGATCGAGAACGCCGGCACATCCCTGGTGACGACCGCCCCGGCCGCGACGATCGCACCCTGCCCAACGGTGACGCCGCGCAGCACAAAGGCACCAGCGCCTATCCAGGCGTCGTCGTGAATCGTAACAGGCTGCTCGCCCAACTCCAGCTTACGCGGATGACCACGCTCGAATATTTCCCTGGCCTGCTGGTGTCGTTGCGAGGCTTGTAGCGGATGCGTAAGGTTATCGAATATGTTGACGGAATGGGAAATCAGAACGCGATGTCCGATTTCGATCGATACCGCGGACCAAATGCGGGTTCCGTCTCCCACATAGCACCAATCGCCCAGCACAATTTTCCCCCCGTGCCCGAACGTCATCAACTCGCCGCGCACAAATGTATCGCTGCCAATCAGGATACGATCGGAGTCGCCGGCGGCATTTTTAATGCGTGCCGCCTGACTGAGACGCGACCTGGCACCGACCCTGCAGGTTGCACGCCCCAGGATCTGCTGGGCTAGACGATGAAGGTTCATGTAGTTCAACTGCGCTATTGGCCGGGAGTAATTAACACGATCATAACCGCCCGACGAGATCAACAAAGCTCTTCCATTGCAATGGCTTACTGTAGGCGGCGGTGACCCTTTCGCGACCGAGCGAAGCAATCCTCGACGATTCATCCCAGTCCGCCAGTCGCTCCTCGATCAGGGTAACCGCTTGCACGGGCGAGCCATAGGTCGCGATTGTGACGCCAGGTTCCATCGACGCGGGGTACCGGCCGTCATCTGACACCAGCAAGGCACCGCACCCCATTGCCTCGAAGCATCTCATATTGCCACGATCCGCTCCCGCCATATCGATCGCCCCGTTCAGTACGATCTTGGATCGCCCGATGAGGTCATAGAGCTGCCGTCCGAAGACCGGTGGCCTGGCAATTTTCGATATCGCGCGAGGTCGGCGATGCTTCTTCAGGGGCGGCAAGAACCCGAGCGCGGTCTCGGCGAGCCGCGTCAGGCGCGATGCGTCAAGGCAGAACACCACATTCCGTCTCACGGCGAGTGCAGCGACGCGCTCCAAAATGGCCGCACGACGCGAATGGTGTCGCGAGTAACCGCCAACGAACAACACGTCGATAGGTCGGTCGCCGCGACCATACTGATCCATCATCGGATCAATCGCCGGAAAAAACGGCGCAACATTGCAGCCCTTCCGTCGCCAGTCATCAAGAATAGAGGGGAAATTGCTGACAACAGCATCGTAGGCCGACAGATCGACACCACCCGATGGCGCAGCACGCCAGCATACGGCTTTTCTTACACACCCCGGCAGCTGGCGAACAAAGCTGCTGCTGTAGCGGATCGGATCCAGATTGTAGAACACCTCAGCGCGATGATGCTCGATCTGCGCCAGGAGAATGTCCTCCGGCGCGCTCGCCGACGCCATCCCGTGCTCGCGCGCCCAGTACGTCTGCAGCGTCTTGTCATTGGCATTGGTAAAGAATGCATCGGGCGATCGGTCAATGACCGGCTGGAGGAAATGCAACACACCGAACCTGTCGTCCAGGAACACGCGCAGTCGATCGTCGAAGCTGACGGCCCCGGCCGCAAGACCATCAAAATGCTGCAAGTAAGATGGGTAGAGAGCGCTATTCTGAAACAACCGCATTCAAGGGTCCGCCAAAGGATGCCATGAGATAGCAAACTGCACACGAATAACAACACTCAACGCGTCTGTAGCTCAGACGCCCAACCGACCATTGGTTCGCCCACAGTTGACACCCCCATGTGCTGCTGCGAAATAGGCCAGTTTTCGCTTCAGGCGGCGGGTATGCGAGACCGGAATAGCGTATGAGCAACAAGAATACCGTGGGCCACCAGATCGAAACAGAGTCGATCTATTCCAACGCGGAGTATCTCGCGCACAATCCCACTTGGCATGCCGAGGATTCAGCCTGGAAGGCCGCCAAGATATGCAGCACCCTGCGCAGGAACAATCTCAATCCGTCCCGGATTGCAGAAATTGGCTGCGGCGCGGGCGAGATCCTGGTGCAGCTCAAGACGCTTCTGCCCGAAAGCACTTTCGTCGGCTATGAGATGTCCGGGCAAGCCTTCGAGCTGGCGCGAAAGCGCGAACGTCCCGGCTTACACTACGTCAACACTAATATGCTGGACGAAAACGTCCACTTCGACGCCCTGCTGTGCATTGATGTATTCGAGCATGTCGACGACTATATCGGGTTCATCAAATCGATCCGCAGCTACGCTGATTACAAGATTTTTCATATCCCGCTGGATCTATCGGTCTTCGCGGTGGCGCGGAGAGATACGCTGCTGGACGCGCGGCGGCGCGTGGGGCACCTGCACTATTTCACCAAGGAAACCGCGATCGAGACCATCAGGTACTGCGGCTACGAAATAATCGACACCGATTTCACCGCGCGAGCAGTTGAACTTGATAGCGGCAGGTTGCGCACCAACCTGATGAAGCTGCCGCGCGCGCTGTTATCAAAAGTCTCGCCGGCTCTTGCCGCCCGTATTTTGGGAGGCTGGTCGCTGATGGTGTTGGCTAAATAGACTTCAGTACCGGGGGAGCCGACAGAATTCCACAATCCGAGAAGAAACGAGCAGGAGTGAGGGGATTGGAAATACTATTCTCTTTAAAAACGTCATCCCGGCAGGCGAGCCAGTACCCATTTCATATGGAGATAGGGCCAAATTCGTCCCGCCGACTCCCAATCCCACGACCTGTCACGATTCAACTTCAAAACTGCCTTCTCGAACGCCGGTTCATCAACCAGTTCCGTGAAGGCCTCAACCTTCTTTGCCAGCAAGGATGCGGTCCAGGAAGAAAGCGGACCGTTCAACCATTCCGGCATCGGCGAATTGAAGCCGATTTTGCGCTTTGCGGTCCGGATTGATTCCGGCATGCAGCCGGCCATGGCTCGACGCGCAATCAACTTCGAGTATCCGTCGGCGTACTTGGCTTCTTCCGGAAGAGCAACCGCATAGGTCACCAGCCGCCAATCCAGAAAAGGCATCCGCACCTCGATCCCGTGCGCCATCGACAGGCGATCGAAGTTGCGCAGGATTGTCGGCAGAACGGTTCCATGGAGCATACGATAGAGCCGGCGATTGAAGGAACCCCACTCGGTCGGCAAACGATCCTCATCGCCAACCACCGCGAAACCCCGTGGCAGCGAGGAAAGCCCGCCCCGCAAAAAAAAATGGCCGCGTCGCTTGAGCAGCGCCGCGCGCGCGAAATCCACGGCGTTTGCCAAGAACCGCCAGCGCTCCATAATGCCAGAAACAACGTTACGCATCCAAAACGCCGCTGTACCACCCGCCTGCAGATAGCCCCCCATCAATTCATCGGCACCATGGCCATCGAGCGAAACAAGCACTTTCTGGCGACGCAGTTCCCGATAGATCAACCAGACGGCCGTTGGCAGGCCGATGTAGACCTCGTCCATGTCTTCAAGCACGCGATCGAAATCCCGCAAGGCGTCGTCATCACCGATTTGCAGTATCGTGGGCTCAACACCTGCCCAGGCAGCGGCTTCCTCGGCCTGTGGTCGCTCGTCGTTGGGGGATCCCGGAAACGACGCGACAAAGGCGTGCCGCCAGGCATGATTGCCACGCGGCCCCATCCCCTTCTTCTCGGCTTCGGACATCGTGCAAATGATGGCAGAGGAATCGAATCCGCCGGACAGGCAAGTGCCAATCGGCACGTCACTGCGCATACGCAAAGCCACGGCATCTCGAAAAATCTGGCCGAAACGTTCGACCCGCTCGGCCTCAGTGGAGGGCAACTGAGGCAGATGATCCAGCGTGCGCCACCAACGCGTAACGCTGGTGCGGCCGCCCCTGATCCAAAGATGGTGCCCTCCCTGCAACCGCTTGATTTCCCGGTGCAGGGTCCGCTCGCTTCCCTCTATGCCAAAGGCATCGACCATGATCCGGCGCGCAGCATCTGCATCAATGTCGGTAGGCACCAATCCGGATCGAACAATGGCGCGCATTTCCGACGCAAACACCAGGCGGCCATCCGAGATCGAATAAAGCAATGGTTTGATGCCGAACCGGTCGCGGGCGAGGAAAACGTCGCCAGATACCTTGTCCGCGATCGCCAGTGCCCACATTCCGTTGAAGCGCAGGAGCATGTCCGGTCCCCACGCCTGCCAGGCGGCGAGGATAACTTCCGTATCGGACTCGGTGCGGAACGGGACGCCCGCAGCTTGCAACTCCGCCCGCAATTCGAGGAAATTGTAGACCTCGCCATTATAGACGATGACAAAACGGCCATCCCCCGAATGCATCGGCTGATCGCCACGGGCGCCGGGGTCGATAATCGCTAAACGCCGATGCCCGAGCGCGATCCGCTTGTCATCGCTGAACCAGAATCCAGCACCATCGGGACCGCGGTGAGCGATCAGGACGGTAATTTTCTCGATGGCAGATGGAGTGACAGCTTCGCCGCGCAGATCGACGATACCAGCAATACCGCACATGAATCAGAAGCTCCGCGCGGGAAGAAACCGCGTTACGATGCGATACAGATCCCGCCGGCAAATTGCTCCGTAGGGGCCGATGCTGGAAACGGCAATGACAGCCATCAGGATCGCCGCGGCCGAAAGAACGTAATAGCCGGCAACCTCCCACAAAGCGGCACCTTGATCTATCCCATAGGTCGTAATCCAGACGCGCAACAGGATTGCACCGACGACCCCTACTCCAATCGGCATCAGGACAAAATGCCAAACCCGCAACCCGATGTCCGGCAAGGCGAAACTCCGCCGCAGCAGCAGCGTCATGAAAACCATCTGGGCCAGTGCGCCGGCACATGCACTCCAACCCGCCGCCGGCCATCCAAAATAGGGAAGCGCCACCGCACTGGTTCCGAGGGTGAATAGCGCTGTCACCAGCGATATCGCGGCGTTCGCGCGTGTCCTGCCCTTCGCCATGAGATAGAATGTGAAAACGTTGGTGCCGCTGCCAAGGATGCCTGCCAGAGCCAGCACGATCAGCACGCGCTGGCCTTCGGCGGCAACTTCCGGGCCGGTCCATAGGTACAGCACATTACCAGCCACAGGAATGAGAGCTCCGAGCACCGTTACGGCCAGCACGTTCAGTATCCATGATGCACGAAAAAACAGGTCGCCGACGCGCTCGTCGCTCTCGCCCTGCAATGCACTGAAGAATGGAAACAGAATCTCGCCGATCTTGAGAACACCAATGTAAATTGCTTCCTCCGCGCGCAGCGCGATCGAATAGTATCCGACGTGCTGCGGCTGAAGAAACATGCCGAGCAAATAGCGTTCTGCCTGTCCGGCGACCAATCCACCGCCCTGCGCCAGCGCCTGCCATTTGCCGATGTGCAGGAGAGTTACCAGTGATCTGGAATGCAGCGCCGGAAACGCCACCACATCCGGGCACAGCAGCCGCGCCAGCACCATCGACAGCAGCAAATTGACTGCAAAACCGATCATTTGACAGGCCACGAAAGTCGACGCCTGCGGCCAGTGCGGGATCAACAGAAGCATTGAAAGTGTCGACGCCACGCTGCCTGCGACGCTCACGAGAGCCAGCCGTGCGTAATCTTGATGGGCCGTGAACAGCGCCAGACACACGCCGGCGATGCACTGAAAAAGCCACCCCACCGCACCGAAAGCGAACGCAGCGAAAAGATCGTCCACCAGGTCACCGCCCAGCTGAAAAACGCGCTGCGCAAAGGCCGGGCCGACGAGCCAGAAAAGGCTCACAAGTGGAATTCCGACCGCCAGGCTGAGAAACATGGCGGTTGCAAAAAACTGTCGGGTCTCATGGCGCGCTGCCGTGGCGAGCGTTCGGGCAAATTCGCGCGTCGACATCATGGCGAGAGAGCCGCTGAAAATGAGCGCTGGCGCAATGGTGGCGACGACAAGCCCCGCCATCCCGAAGGATGCAACGCCCAACCTACCGACGACAAACGGCAGGATCAGCAAGTTCAACCCGACGCTGACGAGGAATGCCATGGCATTCCAGGTCGAATTTGCCAGCAGTCGGGAACCGCTTTTCATGAGAAATGCGCAGCCATTTCATAATCGATATCGCCTGCACTACGCAGCACGACTAACCGAAGGCGCGAATGAGATCGACCACGGTCTTCTGTTGCGGCGCCGTGATCTCCGCAAACATCGGCAACGACAAGATCCGGCTTTGAGCCCGATGCGCATTCGGAAACTGCTCTGGACGATGCTCCAATCGTCCATAGGCCTCCAAAAACGGAAGAGCCACCGGGTAGTTGACGGCGGTTTGCACGTTGTTTGCGCTCAGGTGGGCGGCGAGCTTGTCGCGTTCCGGATGCTGGATGGTATAAAGATGATACACATGGGTGCGATCCGGAGCGACCTGCGGGACAACAATGTCTTCGATCTGATTGAGGCCGGCATCATAGACCATTGCCGCCGCCTGCCGAGCCTGCGTCCACCGAGTGAGATGCGGCAACTTTGCCGAAAGAATAGCGGCCTGCATGCCGTCGAGACGACTGTTGATCCCCTCGATGCGATGCTGATGTTTGACAAGGCCACCGTGTCGCGCCAACACTGCCATTCGTTCGGCAAGATCCGGGCGACCGGTAACAATTGCGCCAGCGTCTCCCATCGCTCCGAGATTTTTCCCGGGATAGAACGAATAGGTCGCAGCGTCCCCGAACGTGCCGACTTGTTGGCCTCGGTATTCGGCCAGATGAGCCTGAGCGCAATCTTCGATCACCCACAGTTTGTGTCGACGCGCGATCTGCATGATCGCGTCCATGTCGGCCGGCTGACCGTAAAGATGGACTGGAATGATTCCCACCGTCCGCGGCGTAATGGCATTTTCGATCGCGGCCGGATCGATCGTGTAGGTGCCGGCGTCAGTGTCACAAAAGACGACGTTCGCGCCGGCATGCGTAATCATGGCCGATGTGCTGATCCAGGACCACGCGGTCGTAATCACCTCATCGCCGGGCGAAACTCCCAAAGCCCGCATCGCGATGTAAAGAGCGTCCGTGCCGTTTGCGCAAGACACGCAATGGGGGGCGCCGACGGCGGCCGCAAACGCAGTTTCGAAATTGTCGACATATGGACCACGTATGAAGGAGCTGTCACGAATGACGGCGGCGATCGCGGCATCGATTTCCGACTTGATGCTCTCATATTGCAGATGGAGGTCGGCGTAGGGCACGGCCATGGAATGGAGCCTCATTTCGAACCAGTCGCTGTCAATGGCGCCGAATTAGACGCGCCGGATTTCCGGCGTAGGATCCGGGCAACGTAATGTCCTTGGTAACGACCGCGCCGGCCCCGATCACGACATTGTCGCAGATCTCAACCGGAAGAATTGACGCCCCCGATCCGATCGATACGCGATTTCCGATCTTCGTATGGCGCCACAACTCTTTGCGGCCTCGCGCCGGGCCACCCGTCGAAAACGTGTCGTTGATGAACATCACCCCGTGACCGATGAAGCAATCGTCGCCGATCGTGACAAGCTCGCAAACAAACGCATGGGACTGAACGCGCGTCCGCGATCCAATCCGTACTGATTTCTGGATTTCGGTGAAGGGGCCGATAAAGCAATCGTCGCCAATTTCGCAACCGTAAAGATTGCACGGCTCGACGATGCTGACGCGAGCACCGAATACCACGTCACGCACGCCCACCTGTCGGATTTCGGGCTCATTCATGGCAGTTCGCCGAGGCGGCATAATTGCGGGGCAAACTTTAAAGAAACTTCTTTGCCGGTCTCGATGGATTCATACAGCGCAGATATCAATTCAAGGCTCTTGCGACCCTGAAGGCCATCGACAAGCGCGGGACTCTGATCGTTGAGGCATTTGACGACATGTTCGTAATAGGCCTGGTGGCCAAAACCATAGACGTTTGGCGGATTAACCGAGAACCTTTCAATAACCTCTCTGTCTGAATCAAGCTGCTTTGAGAACTGCCAGTGCCGGATCTTGTTGACGGCAAATCCCGCAATTTCAACGGCTCCCCCCTCACCGAGTATTGACAACGAGCCTTCGAGATCCGTTGGCCTGACTGCCGTTGTCGCCTCGATGATTCCGAGCGCACCGTTCTTGAACTTGAGCGTCGCCACTGCAGTGTCTTCGGCTTCGATGTTCACCAGCGCGGTTGCCGCCCGGGCGTGTACGCTGACCACGTCGCCGAAGAACCACTCGAGCATATCAACATGGTGACTTGCCTGGTTGGCCAGAACGCCTCCGTCGTATGCCCAGGTTCCACGCCATTTATCCTGATCGTAATAGGCCTGATCACGACACCAGCGCACCCTTACGGTTCCCAGGATCAAGCGTCCGAAGCGACCGGCCTCGAGCGCTTCGCGAGCCTTTATCACGGGGACATTGAACCGGTTCTGCTTCACCACGAACAGCTTGACGCCGGCAGCATCGCAGGCGTTCATCATGACATCGGCGTCTTCGAGCCGGAGCGCCATCGGCTTTTCGACGATGACATGCTTGCCGGCCTTGGCAGCGGCAATGGCGTGAGCGGGATGCATCCCGCTGGGCGTCAGCACCGAAACCGCCTGCATATCCTTGTGGTTCAGAAATTCATCAATGCTGTAGAAGGCCGGCACGCCAAACCGCGAGGCGACCTTGTCGGCCCGCTCGCGCACGACGTCGCAGACTGCAACCAATTTGGCCCCAGCGATATGGCCGCCGCCAAGTAGATCAGCGTGACGCTTTGCGATACGCCCGCACCCCAGCAAGCCAAATTTGATCACTGATCACCCAATTTGCGGTTCGCCACGAAGAGCTTTCGAAGTCAATTTTGGGCTATTCGATCCCGTGCGACGCGGGCATCGCAAAATCAACTTGCCCACCCCGCCGAACCATTTTCTTCGGATAGCCGAAGCCGCTATGTTTTTCAACAGCTTGCATTGCTTTGAGGCTCCTGGTTGCAGAATTGCGGCTCGGGCCAGGCGTGATCGCACCGACATCGGATGGGTGAAGGACCTGCGACGCAAGGCACCTTTGGCAACCTGCCGACGCGCCATGGGGCAAGCGCAACAACGGTCTCATTATACCACGCCACACCGCTCCTGTACGAAGGTTCCTCATAACATCTTTAAGTTGTATTAATTGCGTAACTCTATCGCTGACGCGATTTCAAGCCTGGATCGCTCCTTCCGCCCTATGCCGCGAAATGTGACCGGTCTATACCGGCTGAAGAGCGGAACAACGGAGATAACTCTCGACCATCGGCCGGTCGCGGGTGCCTGACTTCTGGGAGCGGTATGAACTTGCTAGGATTGGATGAACCAGCTGAACACAACAAAACTGAGACGAAGAGTCTGGTTATAGGAGCCACCGGCCTTGTCGGCGGCTACATCGTTGAACGCCTGGTCCGCGGCGGTCAACGACCCCTTGCCTTGTCAAGAGCCCCGCAGGATGGGACGGGAATCGACTGGTTTTTAGGTGACCTTGAAAAACCTGAAGCTTTCAAGTTTCCAGAATTTACGACCCTGTTTTGCACGGCAAGTGCTGCACTGTTGTGCAGCGCTCTCCCCTATCTATTGAATCCTTCCCTAAAACGAATTGTTGTCTTCACCTCGACAAGCGTCATTACCAAGATTGACAGCGAGATTGCTTCCGAACGAGCAACCTTGACCAGGCTGGCCGAAGCGGAGCGCAACATCGCCAGTATCTGCTCACAGGCCGGCGTTGAATGGACAATTTTGCGGCCGACACTCATCTATGCCGAAGGGCGGGATCGCAATATTACGCCGCTGTCGCGGCTTATTCGGAGATTTGGCTTCATGCCCCTTGTCGGGGGAGCGCAGGGTTTACGGCAGCCTGTGCATGCGGAAGACTTGGCCATCGGCGCGGTCTCTGCAGCATTGAGTCAAGCTGCGGCGAACCAGATATACTCGTTGCCCGGCGGCGAAACCCTCACCTACCGCGAGATGATCGGTCGAATTTTTGACGGCATGCGGCTGCCGCGACGGACACTCTCAATACCACCTGTCTTGTGGCGGGCAGGATTTGTCGTCGCCAAGCCGTTGTTCCCAAGCGCTAACGCCGCGATGGGCATCCGGATGATGAAAGATATGGCCTTCGATTCAACGCCTGCGGTACGCGACTTCGGATGGAAGCCGAGAAATTTCTTTCCGGTCTTCGACTAGGTCGAGTGGCCGGATAGCTCGCTCATCAGTCGCCAAATACCACGGTCTTCCGACCGTTGAGGATCACACGATCCTCGAGGTGATGGCGTATCGCGCGGGCCAGCACGCGCCGCTCGATATCGCGGCCCTTGCGCGAGAGATCTTCCGGCGTATCGCGGTGGCTGATGCGCTCGACGTCCTGATCGATGATCGGGCCTTCATCGAGGTCGCGCGTCACATAATGCGCGGTCGCGCCGATCAGTTTGACGCCGCGCTCATGCGCCTGATGATAGGGCCGAGCGCCTTTGAAGCCCGGCAGGAACGAGTGGTGGATATTGATGCAGCGGCCCGAAAGCGCTTCTGACATCTCATCCGAGAGAATCTGCATATAGCGCGCCAGCACCACGAGGTCGGTGCCGCTGTCCTGCACCAGTTTCAGGACCGCCTGTTCCTGTTCGCGCTTGGTCTCCTTGGTGACCGGCAGATAGTGGAACGGGATCTTGCCGAAATCGAGATTGTCATAGGTCTCACGCGGATGATTGGAGACGATCGCGGTCGGGATCATCTGAAGTTCGCCGGTGCGCCACCGATAGAGGATATCGACCAGGCAATGATCCGATTTGGAAGCCAGCAACATCACCCGGCGGCGGTTGGCGCGATCGCGCATCTGCCAGTCCATCCCAAAGCGGTCGGCGATCGCGGTAAAGCCGGTCTGCAACGCCGCCAGTTCGACCGCGAGGTCCGCGGCGGTGAACACCACCCGCATGAAGAATTTTTTGGTTTCGATATCGTCGAACTGCTGGGCGTCCAGAATGTTCTGCCCGTTATGGGCGAGAAAGGTCGACACCGCGGAGACGATGCCGGGGCGGTCGGGGCAGGATAGAGTGAGGACGAACTGATGGTCGGGCATGGCGCGGACTTGACTACAATTCAGGCAGAGGCGTGGAACACTTGTTAGCGCCCTGCTCTATCACCACCAACCGGCTTGCGCCAATCCGGAAACCGGGGTCATGATGAACAAAGCACAACGATCGGCGTTGGAGCGAGGCCATGGCTGACAGACTGAACGGCTACCGTATCCTGATCCTGGAAACGCGCGAGGAAGCGCAGTTTTCCCGCCTGCTCACCGAGCAGGGCGCGGACGTGCTGCAATGTCCGATGTTCACCATTCACGACGCGCCCGATCCGGCGCCGATCGAGGCCTGGATCAAGCGGTGCGTCGACAAGCCGTTCGACGATCTGGTGCTGATGACCGGCGAAGGCCTCCGCCGCCTGATGAAAGTCGTGCGCCGCATCGGTCTCGAGGAAGAATTCGTGACGGCGCTCGGCAAGGCCCGCAAATTCGCGCGCGGCCCCAAACCAGGCCGGGCGCTGCGCGAAATCGGGCTGGAGCCGCAGATGACGACGGAGAAGCCGACCTCCGAAGGCATCGCCGAGATGCTGTCGCGCATCGACCTGTACGGCCACCGCCTCGGCCTGCAGCTCTACCCGGACAAGGATCACAGCGTCCTGATCGGCGCGATCAAGGCGCAGGGCGCCGAGGTCGATACCGTGCTGCCCTATGTCTATGACGCGCAGGCCGCCGACGCCAACATCGTCACCGCCATCGACGAGATGGCGCAGGGCCGCATCGACGCGATCGCGCTGACCAATCTGGGCCAGGTCCGCCGCCTCGTCGAAGTCGCGCGGGCGCGTGGCTGTGAAGCGCGGTTGCGCGAGGGGCTGGCGCGTACGCCGATTGCTTCCGTGGGACCCGTGGTTTCCGACGAACTGAAATCCCACGGGCTGCGCGCCGATATTTCGCCGGCCGACGATGCCTACTTCATGAGGCCGCTGATATCGGCAATGGCGGCGGCGCTCGGCAAGACCCCGCCGCGTGCGACGGCTGCGAACTAGCCGCATCGTCGCAACGACGGAAATCACTCGGCCGCTTGCTTGGATTCGTTCAGATAGGCCTGATAGGCGAGCTTGAGGCCGTCCTCGAGCGTGGTGCTGGCGCGCCAGCCGAGCTTGGCGAGCCGGCCGCTATCGAGCAATTTGCGCGGCGTCCCGTCGGGCCGCGAAGTATCGTAACTGATCTCGCCGGTATAGCCGACGGTCGCGGCAACGAGCCGGGCGAATTCGGCGATGGTGATGTCGTCGCCGAGGCCGATGTTGACGAGCTCGCCGCTGGAATAGGTTTTCATCAAATGGATGCAGGCGTCGGCAAGATCATCGACATAGAGGAATTCCCGCCGCGGCGTGCCGGTGCCCCAGACCACGATGTTCCTGGCGCCCGAAACCTTCGCCTCGTGGAAGCGGCGGATCAAGGCAGCGACGACGTGGCTGTATTCGGGATGATAATTGTCGCCGCGGCCGTACAAATTGGTCGGCATCACGTTGATGAAATCGGAGCCATACTGGCTCCGATAGGCTTCGACCATCTTGATCCCCGCGATCTTGGCAATCGCGTAGGGTTCGTTGGTCGGCTCCAGCAGTCCCGTCAGCATGGAATCTTCGTGCAACGGCTGCGGGGCCAGCTTGGGATAGATGCAGGAGGAGCCGAGGAACATCAGTTTCTCGGTCGCGTTGACATGGGCAGCGTGAATGACGTTGGTCGCGATCACCAGATTGTCGTAGAGGAATTCGGCCCGCAGCGTGTTGTTGGCGACGATGCCGCCAACCTTTGCCGCCGCCAGAAACACTGCTTGCGGGCGCTTGGCGGCGAACCATTGGTTGACCGCGGCCTGGTCGCGCAGGTCGACTTCGGCGCGCGCGATCGTCAGCAGTTCGACGTCTTCCTGTACGAGCCGGCGCACCAGCGCCGCCCCGACCATGCCGCGGTGCCCGGCGACGAAAACCGTCTTGCCCTTCAGCTCAAACGGAACTCTTGCCATTGGCAACCTCTCGTCTTGCGGCCGCAAGATCTCCTGCGACCATTTCCTTGACCAACTGGGCGAACGGCGTCTTCGGCTTCCAGCCGAGTTTCTCCCGCGCCTTGCTGGCATCGCCGATCAGGAGATCGACTTCGGTCGGCCGGAAATACATCGGATCGATGCGCACGACGATCTTGCCGGACTTCTTGTCGATGCCTTGCTCATCGACCCCCGCGCCGCGCCATTCGATGGTGCGGCCCACTTCCGCGAACGCCAGTTCGACGAATTCGCGTACCGAGCGGGTCTCTCCGGTCGCAAGCACGAAATCGTCTGCTACATCGACCTGCAGGATCTTGTGCATGCCTTCGACGTAATCGCGCGCATGACCCCAGTCGCGCTTGGCCTCGAGATTTCCGAGATGCACCACTTCCTCGAGGCCGGCCTCGATCCGGGCCACGCTGCGCGTGATCTTGCGCGTCACGAATGTTTCGCCACGGATTGGGCTTTCATGATTGAACAGGATGCCGTTGCAGGCGAACATGCCATAGGCCTCGCGGTAATTCACCGTGATCCAGTAGCCATAGAGCTTGGCAACGGCGTAGGGCGAGCGCGGATAGAACGGTGTGGTTTCCTTCTGCGGCACTTGCTGAACCAGGCCGTAGAGCTCCGAAGTCGACGCCTGGTAGAACCGCGTTTCCTTTTCCATGCCGAGGATCCGGATCGCCTCGAGCAGGCGCAGAACGCCAATGCCGTCGGCATTGGCGGTATACTCCGGGCTCTCGAAGCTGACGGCGACATGGCTTTGCGCGGCGAGGTTATAGATCTCCGTTGGCCTGATCTGCTGCATCAGCCGGATCAGATTGGTGGAGTCGGTCATGTCGCCGTAATGCATCAGGAACGGCACGTTGCCGGAGTGCGGGTCCTGGTAGAGATGGTCGACCCGCGCCGTATTGAACGAGGACGAGCGGCGCTTGATGCCGTGCACGGTGTAACCGAGACCAAGTAGATACTCGGCCAGATAGGCACCGTCCTGGCCGGTGACGCCCGTAATCAGCGCGACGCGCTGCTTCGAATCTTGAGCCGCCATATTCGCTCCAACACCCCGGCGCCGCCTCAAGGCAGCGCGAACGCCCGTAAGCCCCGGTCGCCGGACACCCCAACCCTTCCGGGTACAGTCCGCAGGGCCGGCAAAGCCCCTCGCAGCCCCATTCGCCCAGCCGAACCGGACGCGCAAGGGGCTTCAACCACGCGGCGCAGGCCATAGCATCCGGCCCCGGCGGAGTCTAATCCTAAAACCGTTTGAAATCAGACCTTTAGGCGCCCGGTGCGGGCTGGCCCACCCGATAAACCTATTCCAGTTAAAAACACGACCCGGTGCGCGGATTTCCGGCGTCACTCGCCATAGCGGCGCAACCGATCGAGATCGATGATGGTCACGCCGCCATATTCCAGCCGGAGCAGGCCTTCCTTCTCCAACCGCTTCAGACACTGGTTGGCATTTTGCCGGGAGATACCCGACAACGCCCCGATTTCCTCCTGCGTGATCTCCAGATGGGGCGTGAGGTCGGGATACAGAATGGGATTGAACAGGGAGGCGATTGAACGCGCCAGGCGCGCGGTCGCGTCCAGCGTGCGGCCGTATTCGAGCAGCCCGATGAACTGCCCCAGACGCTCGTTGAGTTGCCGGACCAGGAAGCGATTGAATCCGACGCTGTTCTCGAACAGCCAGATGAAGGTCGTTCGGTTCATCATCGCCAGACGCGTGTCGCGCAACGCCACCACGTCGTAGCGCCGGGGCTCGTTCTTGAGCACGGAGCCTTCGCCAAACCAGGCGCCTGCCGTCAGGCCGGCAAAGCTGGCGGCCTTGCCGCCGCGGGATACGATCCCCATCCGGGCAAGACCCGTGACAACGCCGGTCCAGTATTCGAAGGGGTCGCCGCGCATGAAGATGAATTCATTAGCGCGGTAGGATTTTTCGACGATGCCGGCGCGCGCGATGTCGATCTCACGTTCGTTCAGCTCGCGTGACCAGGACGCGATGCGTTTCAGGGAATCCGGGGCAATCATGATCTCATCGACTCATCGCCTGCGACCTTTGCCTTCATCATATTGCGCCGCAACAACAACCCCAAGTCCCTACCAGGCTCCATGGGAGCGGAAACCTGCCGCATGACGACACGATCGAAAATTGCTGACCAATTGTCAGGCACATGACATTTCAACGCAACGCTTTCCACTATTGAGGGCCACCTCGCATCAGCCGGCTGATGGCCCAACCGGGCGATCGGACGAGGCGCGGGAGCGGTCGGGACTTGCGGGTGCGGCGTTACCGCGCATGTATTCCTGCCAACCGGCAGGTCGAACGCCTCGCGGCGCTCGGCATTAGTCGGATGGCCTCGCAATAGCCGCCGATGTAGGATCGCGAGAGCGATTGAACGAAGAGATAGAGATAAAGAGCGCTGCCTAAGCGCCGTATCTGGAGGAAATGAGTGGCTTACACGTTGGAAGTGCGCGGCGTGTCGTTGCGCTTTGGCGGCGTCCGCGCGCTGACCGAAGTCAGCTTCGGCGTTAACGATGGCGAATTGTTTTCGATCATCGGCCCGAACGGCGCCGGCAAGACCTCTATCGTCAATTGCATTTCGGGTCGCTACAAGCCGACCGAAGGCCAGCTGTTCTATCGCGGCCAGGACATCACGGGTCTCAATCCCAACGCGCGGCCCCGGCTCGGCATCGGCCGCACCTTCCAGAACCTGGCGCTGTTCCACCATATGAGCGTGCTCGACAACATCATGGTCGGGCGGCACCATTTGCTGAAGAACAATTTCATCACGGGATCGCTGTACTGGCTGACCGGCGCGCGGCGCGAGGAACTCGAGCACCGCCGCAAGGTCGAGGAGATCATCGACTTCCTCGACCTGCAGTCGGTGCGCAAGGCGACCGCCGGCACCCTACCCTACGGCTTGCGCAAGCGCGTCGAACTGGCGCGCGCCATGGCGTTGGAGCCGCAACTCATTTTGCTCGATGAACCCATGGCCGGCATGAACTTCGAAGAGAAGGAAGACATGGCGCGCTACATCGTCGATCTCAACGAAGAGTTCGGCATGACGGTGATGATGATCGAACATGACATGGGCGTGGTGATGGATATCTCCCACCGCGTCATGGTGCTGGATTTCGGCCGCAAGATCGCCGAGGGCGACCCTGCCGCCGTGCTGGCCGATCCCCATGTCAAACGCGCTTATCTCGGTGAAGAGGACGAAGCTCTGGTCGATCCGGACGACACCCCGGCGGAGAGCGCGGCATGATGGATTACGCCGGACGCGCCGCAAAGGCCGACACCTATCCGAAGCTGCTCCGCCTCAACGCCAAGGAGCACGGGGGCGAGATCGCGCTGCGCGAAAAGGATTTCGGGTTGTGGCGCGTCTTCACCTGGAACGACTACCAGACCCGGGTGCATGATTTCGCGCTCGGCATGGTCGAACTCGGGCTCGGACGCGGCGACGTCATCGGCATCATCGGCGACAACAGGCCGGACTGGATGGCCGCCGAGATTGCCACGCACGCCATCGGCGGCATGAGCCTTGGCCTCTATCGCGACGTGCTGGATGAGGAAGCCGCTTACTTGTTGAGCTATGGCGAAGCCAAACTGGTGTTCGCCGAGGACGAAGAACAGGTCGACAAGCTGCTGGCACTTGCTGAGCGCGTGCCCAACCTCAAGCACATCATTTATTCCGATCCGCGCGGCATGCGGAAATACGACGACCCGCGCCTGATGGAAGCGGAAAAACTTGTCGCGATGGGGCGCGACCGCGCCGCGCGCGAGAGCGACCTCTATGATCGCCTGGTCGACGCCACAAAAGGCGAGGATGTCGCGATCCTCTGCACCACGTCGGGCACCACGGCCAATCCCAAGCTCGCGATGCTGGCCGCCGGGCGGGTGCTCAGGCATTGCGCGACGTATCTCAGCTTCGATCCAAAGGGGCCGGATGACGAATACGTCTCGGTGCTGCCGCTGCCCTGGATCATGGAACAGGTCTACGCCCTCGGCAAAGGGCTGCTCTGCCGGATGAAGGTCAACTTCGTCGAAGAGCCTGAGACCATGATGCACGATTTCCGCGAGATCGCGCCGACCTTCGTGCTGTTCGCGCCGCGGGTCTGGGAATCGATCGCGGCCGATGTCCGTGCCGGCGTGATGGACTCCTCGCCGCTCAAGCAAAAGCTCTATGACCTCGGCATGAAGGCGGGCCTGGCGGCGCTGGCCGACGGCAAGCAGTCCCTGCTCGCCGACCAGTTGCTGTTCCGCGCCTTGCGCGACCGCCTCGGTTTCACGCGGCTGCGCTCGGCCGCCACCGGCGGCGCGGCGCTCGGGCCGGATACGTTCAAATTCTTCCAGGCCATGGGTGTGCCGTTGCGCACGCTCTACGGCCAGACCGAATTGTTGGGGGCCTACACACTGCATCCGGCCGGCAAGGTCGATCCTGATACGACGGGCGTGCCGATGGCACCCGACATCGAGATTCGCGTCGACAACCCCGACGTCAACGGCGTCGGCGAAATCGTGGTGCGTCATCCCAACATGTACCTCGGCTATTACAAGAATCCGGAAGCCTCCGCCGCCGACATGAAGGATGGATGGATGCATTCCGGCGATGCCGGCTATTTCAACGACAACAGGCAGCTGGTGGTCATCGACCGCATCAAGGACCTCGCCGAGACTTCGCGCGGCGAACGCTTCTCGCCGCAATATCTCGAGAACAAGCTGAAGTTCTCGCCCTACATCGCCGAGACCGTCGTGCTCGGCGCCGGCCGCGACGCGCTGGCCGCGATGATTTGCATCCGCTACTCGATCATTTCGAAATGGGCGGAGAAGAACCGCATCTCGTTCACGACCTACACCGACCTCTCCTCGCGCTCCGAAGTGTATGAACTGGTGCGCAAGGAGGTCGAATCCGTCAACGCCACGCTGCCGCCGGCGCAGCGCATCTCGCGCTTCCTGCTGCTCTACAAGGAACTCGACGCCGACGACGGCGAACTCACCCGCACCCGCAAAGTTCGCCGCAGCGTCATCAACGAGAAATATGCCGGGATCATCGACGCGATCTATGGCGGCAAGCGCGACATTCCCGTCGACACCGTGATCCGCTTCCAGGACGGCACCACCCAGCGCATCCGCACCACGCTGCGGGTGGTCGATCTCGGCACCAACGCACCGCTCGCGGAGGCCGCGGAATGAAGATGTTGTCATTCAATGGCGCCGCAAATCTGGTCGTCATGCGCGGGCTTGACCCGTGCATCCATCTTCTTCTGAAGAGCCCTTTTAGTCGATGGATCGCCGGGTCAAGCCCGGCGATGACGAACTGCAAGTCCGGTGAGACCGCATGAACACCCAGCTCCTGATCCAGCTTCTGGTCAACGGCCTCGTGGTCGGCACGCTCTATGGCGTGGTGGCGATGTCGTTCGTGCTGATCTACAAGGCCACCCAGGTGGTGAATTTCGCGCAAGGCGAGTTGCTGCTGATTGGCGCCTGGGTGTGCTGGTGGCTGCTTACGAAATACCAGGTGCCGTTCTATCTGGGCATGCCGATCACGCTGGTGTTCATGTTCCTGTTCGGCATCGCCATCCAGGTGGTGATCCTGCGCCCGATGGTCGGTGAACCCATCATCTCGGTGATCATGGTGACGATTGCGCTGTCCACCGTGTTCTCCGCGCTGATGAAATGGATGTTCGGCGTCAATCTGCAGCCGTTTCCGCGGGTCTTCACCACCCAGAACGTCAACATCCTCGGACTGCAGGTGCAGACCGTCTATTTGATGAGCCTTGCGGTGTCGCTGGCGATGATGGTGGGCATGGCCTGGTTCTTCCGCCTGTCCAAATACGGCCTCGCGATGCGCGCCACCGCGTTCAACCAGCAGGTGGCGCAGTCGCTCGGCATTTCCGTGAAGAGCGTGTTCGCGATGGCCTGGGCGATCTCGGCAACGGTTTCAGCGGTGGCCGGCGTCGTGGTGGCGGTCGTCAACGGCGTCTCAGCCGGACTTTCGGCCTATGGCGTCAAGGTGTTTCCGGCCGCGATCCTCGGCGGCCTCGACAGCGTCGGTGGCGCCGTGCTCGGCGGCATCATCATCGGCCTCCTGGAGAACTTCGCGCACTTCCTCGACAGCGAGTATCTGCACTGGGGCAATCTGTACGAAATCGCGCCGTTCTATGCGTTGATCATTATCCTGATGATCAAGCCGTATGGCCTGTTCGGCACCAAAGACATCGAGCGGGTGTAATCCATCATGGCAACCCAGACCCTGATCCCCGCCGGCGATTTCCGCACCACCTATGCGGCGGATACCACCGTGTTTCCGACCAGGACCAGCCGCAACGCGATGATCGTCGGCATCATCCTGATCTGCTTTGCGCCGCATGTCCTCAACGAATACACCCTCAGCCTGCTGATCCAGATCGGCATCTTCGGCATCGCGGCCCTCGGCCTCAACATCGTGGTCGGCTTCACCGGACAGATCTCGATCGGCCATGCCGCCTTCTTCGGATTCGGCGCCTTTACCTCCGCCTATCTGTCGAACCGGTTCGGCATCCCGGTGTTCTTCTGCATTCCGCTCGCGGGCGTGGTTACGGCAGCGGTCGGCCTGATCTTCGGGCTGCCCGCGGCGCGCCTGAAGGGACTCTATCTCGCGATCGCAACGCTGGCCGCGCAATACATCCTGCTGGATTTCTTTGCGCGCGCCGAATGGTTCACCGGCGGCAGCGTGCCTGCGAGCGCGGAGCCGTTCTCGATCTTCGGCTACTCGCTGCGCGGCGACAAGAAATACTTCTACGTCGTGCTCGCTTACGTCATCGTCTGCTATCTCCTGGTGACCAATTTGATCCGTTCGCGCGACGGCCGCGCACTCGTCGCGGTGCGCGATCATTATCTCTCCGCCGAGATCATGGGCATCAACCTTACCAAGTACCGCACGCTGTCGTTTGGCCTCGCCGCCTTCTTTGCCGGCGTCGGCGGCGCGCTCTATGCGCATTACAACCAGGTGGTCTCCAACGAAGGTTTCGGCATCGACCGCTCGATCATTTTTCTCGCGATGATCATCATCGGCGGCATCGGTTCGGTCATGGGCACGCTGATGGGCACGGCCTTCATGGTGCTGCTGCCCGAATCGATGGAATGGCTCAGCGTCGCGCTGCGCGACAGCCCGATCGACCAGTTCCTCGGACTGAAGAACAACATCGCTTTCCTGCGCGAGATGGCCATCGGCATCATCATCATTATCTTTCTGGTCTTTGAACCAGACGGACTCGCGCACCGCTGGCGACGCATCAAGGCTTACTGGAAACTCTACCCGTTCTCGCATTGAGGTAGGAACGGGACCGACGACAAAAGACCTCAACAAAAGACCGGAGGAAGTATAATGACGATGAAGATTTTATTGAGCACCGCTTCGCTTGCGCTCCTGCTCGGCGCTACTTCAGCCAGCGCGCAAGCCCCGATCTCGCTGGGCCATCTTGCCGATTATTCGGGCGCCACGTCCGACGTCGGAACGCCGTTCGGACAGGGCGTCGCCGACACCTATGCCTGGATCAACAAGACCGGCGGCATCAACGGCACCCAGGTCAAGGTCGATACCGTCGACTACGGCTATCAGGTGCCGCGCGCGATCGCCCAGTACAAGAAATGGTCGGGCGCCGACAAGGTTGCGGCCATTCTCGGATGGGGCACCGCCGACACCGAAGCCCTCACCGGCTTCCTCGCCGAAGACAAGATCCCCGACATCTCGGCATCCTACGCCGCAGCGCTTTCGGACCCGACCGGCGCCGGCGGCAAGGCCAAGCCCGCACCCTATAATTTCTTCTATGGCCCAAGCTATTCGGATGCCGTTCGCGGCATGCTGACTTGGGCTGCCGAAGACTGGAAGGCCAAGGGCAAGCCGGGCAAGCCGAAATTCGTCCATATGGGCGCCAACCATCCCTATCCGAACGCGCCCAAGGCCGCGGGTGAAGCCATCGCGGCTGAACTCGGCTTCGAGCTGCTGCCGCCGATCGTGTTCGCGCTGACGCCGGGTGACTACAGCGCGCAGTGCCTGACCTTGAAGAGCTCCGGCGCCAACTACGCTTACCTCGGCAACACCGCAGGCTCGAACATCTCGGTCCTGAACGCCTGCAAGGCCGCCGGCGTCGACGTCCAGTTCCTCGGCAACGTCTGGGGCATGGACGAGAATGCCGCCAAGGCCGCCGGCGCCGCCGCCGACGGCGTGGTGTTTCCGCTGCGCACCGCCGTGGCCTGGGGCGGCAACGCCCCCGGCATGAAAACCGTGATGGACATCTCCAAGATGTCCGACGCGGGCGGAACCGCCTATCGTCCGGTCCACTACATCGCCGGCGTCTGCACCGCGCTCTACATGAAGGAAGCCGTCGAATGGGCCGCCAAGAACGGCGGCGCCACCGGTGAGAACGTCAAGAAGGGCTTCTACCAGAAGAAGGATTGGGTGCCGGCCGGCATGGACGGCGTCTGCAATCCGTCAACCTGGACCGACAAGGACCACCGCGGCACGCTCAAGGTCGATCTTTACCGGATGAAGGTCACCGGTGCGACCGACGCGCCGCTCAACGACCTCGTCAAGAACGGCGCGATCAAGCTCGACAAGGTGAAGGTCATCGACCTGCCGCGCAAGGCCGAATGGCTGGGCTGGTAATCTCGTAGGCAACACTCAGCTGTCATCCCCGCGAAAGCGGGGATCCAGTACGCCGCAGCGTCTCGATTGATCGCAGATGTCTCTGGAATACTGGATCACCCGCTTTCGCGGGTGATGACAGCGGAAGGTGATCAGGACATGACTGAAACCGTCGAAACAACGCGCAGCATCCCCGGCGCCGCCGCTACCGCGCCGCTGCTCGATGTGCGCAACATCGAGGTAGTGTACGACAACGTCATCCTGGTGCTGCGCGGACTGAGCCTCGAAGTGCCGAGAGGCGCGATCGTGGCTTTGCTCGGCGCCAACGGCGCCGGCAAGTCGACGACGCTGAAGGCGATCTCCGGGCTGCTCAAGACCGAAGACGGCGAGGTCACCCGCGGCGAGATCGTGTTCGACGGCGAGCGCATCAACGGCATCGATCCCGACAAGATCGTCCGCCGCGGCATCTTCCAGGTTATGGAGGGCCGCCGCATCATTTCAGACATGACGTCGGTGGAAAACCTCAAGCTCGGCGCCTTTACCCGCACCGACAACGAGGTCGGCGCCGACATCGACATGGTCTTCCGGTATTTCCCGCGCCTCAAGGAGCGCACGGGGCTCGCCGGATACCTCTCCGGAGGCGAACAGCAGATGCTGGCGATCGGCCGCGCGCTGATGGCGCGCCCGAAGATGATCCTGATGGACGAGCCGTCGATGGGGCTGTCGCCGCTGCTGGTCAAGGAAGTGTTCGGGATCATCAAGGAGATCAACCGCGACCTCGGCGTCACCATCCTCTTGGTGGAGCAGAACGCACGCGCGGCGCTCTCGGTCGCGAGCCACGGCTACATCATGGAACAGGGCAAGGTGGTGCTCGACGGCTCGGCCGACGAATTGCGCGACAATGAGGATGTGAAGGAATTTTACCTCGGCGGCGCCGGCGACCAGCGCAAGAGCTTCAAGAACCTGAAGAGTTTCAAAAGACGGAAGCGGTGGCTGTAACAGCCGTCATACCGGGATGCGCCTCTTGGCGCAGGCCTCAGATGCGCACTTGCGCATCGAGGAATCCATACTCCCGATCGTAGTTATGGATTCCGGGCCGCGCTTCGCGCGCGACGGAATGACGAAAGAAAGACTGACTCATGACCGACTATTACGACGCCCTTGAAACGCGTGAGCCGATCCAGCGTGAGGCGGAGTTGTTCTCGCGGCTGCCGGACGTGCTGCGCCGGGCGATGGCAGCGCCTGCCTATGCCGAGCGCCTGAAGGGCATCGATCCGGCTTCCGTGAGCGACCAGGCCGCACTGGCGCGCCTGCCGGTGCTGCGCAAGTCCGAGCTCCCTGCCCTGCACAAGGCCGCACCGCCCTTCGGCGGGCTCGTGGCGGGCCTCCCAGGGTCGTTCGGACGGTTGTTCACCTCCCCGGGGCCGATCTTCGAGCCTGAGGCTATTCATGCCGACCCCTGGCGTGGCGCGCGGGCGCTGTTTGCGGCCGGCTTCCGACCCGGCGACGTCGTACTCAACACCTTCAGCTACCATCTGACGCCCGGCGGCTTCATTTTTGACGCCTCGGCGCGGGCGCTGGGCTGTGCCGTCATCCCGGCCGGCCCGGGCAACACCGAAGCGCAGTTCGAGCTGATCGAGGCCTATCGGCCGGTCGGCTACAGCGGCACACCGGACTTCCTCAAAATCCTGCTCGATGCCGCCGCAAACGCGGGGCGCGACGTCTCTTCGATCAAGCGCGCGCTGGTTTCCGGCGCGGCCTTTCCGAAATCACTGCAGGACGAGGTCAAGGCGCGCGGCGTCGATGCCTACCAGGCGTTCGGCACCGCCGACCTCGGCCTGATCGCCTTCGAGACCGGGGCCCATGACGGCATGGTCGTGAACGAGGACCTGATCTTCGAGATCGTGCGGCCCGGCACCGGCGATCCCGTCGCCGCCGGTGACGTCGGCGAGATCGTCGTCACCTCGCTCGATCCGCACCACCCCTGGATCCGGCTCGCGCTGGGCGATCTCACGGCAGTGCTGCCGGGGACAAGCGCCTGCGGGCGCACCAACATGCGCATCAAGGGCTGGATGGGGCGGGCCGACCAGACCACCAAGGTCAAGGGCATGTTCGTGCGGCCGGAACAGATCGCCGAGATCGGCAAGCGTCACCCCGAACTCGGGCGGCTGCGCCTCGTCGTGACGCGGTCGGGCGAAAGCGACCTAATGACCCTCAAGGCAGAAACAGCCAGTCCGAATGCTGGCCTCATGGAAGCGGTTGTCACAACACTCCGACACGTAACTAAACTCGGAGGTATCGTGGATTGGGTCGAGCCTAAGTCATTGCCGAATGATGGAAAGGTGATTGTCGACGAACGCAGCTAGCGTACGTCAACCCACGACGTTTGCATCCAACACGACTTTGACGATCTCTTGCAAGAATGGGGCGGCTCTAGGAACCAGCAATGGAGCCAGAAACTTGAGAAAAGCCTAGCACAACCGCCAAAAATACTATGCCGCCCGCACGCGATCCCAGGCTGGCGGTGGAGGAAGAGTATCAACTGGCACGGCGACTGAACACGGTTGAGGCGCTGGAGCTCTTCATCGCAAGGCATCCGGACGATCCCCTGGCAGCGAAAGCGCGAACCGAACTGCGCCGGCTGTCGCGCTAGAGAGGGATGAGATCAGGGCTGACAACAAGCCATTTTGTTTTCGTGCCGCGGACGCAACGCAGCACCAATTCGGCGAGCCGGGGCTAAGGCTACTTTGCATGAGGTTGTTTTCGCGATTTTGTGTCCGGACCGTGCGGTGCACCGCCCCCATAGCGCGTCGAAGACGCGCGTGAACGCGCTGATGGCGCATCGAAGACGCGCGTGAACGCGCTGATGGCGCGCCGAAGACGCGCGTGAACGCGCTGCGCCGGGTTCGAGGCCTGCGTGTGCCGGCAACGACACGCTATGCATCCCGGCGCAGACACCATCCGCGATGATGGCATGACAAGCCCATCCATTTCGCCGATAATTTGACCTCGACCAATTGTTGGCTGGAGACACCTTGATGCCCTCCCCGCGCGCCTCGCAGGCCCTTTCCCGTTTCACCGTCCTCGACCTGACCCGCGTCCGTTCGGGGCCGACCTGCGTACGGCAGCTCGCCGACTGGGGCGCCAACGTCATCAAGATCGACGCGCTGCTGGAGGATGCGGCCGGCGAACAGCCGGGTGGTCCACGCCAGGGCTCGGACTTCCAGAATTTGCACCGCAACAAGCGGGCCATGACGCTCAACCTGAAGGATCCGAAGGGCCTCGAGGTGTTCAAGCGCCTTGCCGAGAAGGCGGACGTCGTGGTCGAGAACTTCCGGCCCGACGTCAAAGCCAAGCTCGGCATCGATTACGATAGCCTGCGCAAGATCAACCCTCGGATCGTCTATGGCAGCATCTCCGGGTTCGGGCAGGATGGCCCCTATCACAAGCGGCCGGGCTTCGATCAGATCGCCCAGGGCATGGGCGGGCTGATGTCGGTTACCGGCGCCCCCGGCGAGGGCCCGATGCGGGTCGGCATTCCCGTGGCCGACCTCACTGCCGGGCTATTCTGTGCCCTTGGCATCCTCACGGCGCTGCTCGAACGCGATGTCTCCGGCGAAGGCCAGTGGGTGCAGACCTCGCTGCTGCAGGCCCAGATATTCATGCTGGATTTCCAGGCCGCACGCTGGCTGATGGAAAAGGACGTGGCCAAACAGGCTGGCAACAACCATCCGACGAGCATTCCGACCGGCGTCTTCAAGACGTCCGACGGCTATATCAATATTGCCACCACCGGCGGGCGGATCTGGGAGCGCTGCGCGCAGGCGATCGGCGCGCCTGAACTCCTCACCAATCCCGACTACGCCACCTCTCCCGCCCGCTCGAAGAACCGCGACGCGCTCAATGCCGCCATTGGGAAGCTCACCGAGAAGAAATCCACCGAGACTTGGGTCAGCGAACTCAACGCCGCCGGCGTGCCCTGTGGCCCGATCTACTCGATTGACCAGATGTTCGATGACGACCAGGTCAAGCATCTCGGCATCGCGCAGCACGTGCCCAACGACGAAAACAGGCACATCCAACTGGTAGGCCAGCCGATAACTTTGTCGCGGACGCCAAGCAGCATGGCGGCACGTCCGCCGGAGTTCGGTGAACAGACCGAAGAAGTGCTTGCCGAATTCGGTTTCGGCAAGGAAGAGATCGCCGATCTCAGGCAACGCAAGGTGGTCTGAGCGGTATCAGCACGCCTGGCACTCGCCACACGAAAAAGCCCGGAAAACCGGGGCTTTTTTAATTCCTGGCGTTCTGTCGCTCAGTATTTGGCGACGACGGGGGCGGCCGTGAACTGGTAGTTGATGCCGACGCGGGCAACATGGTCATGGAACTTGACTGTGGTCTGGTTTGCCGTTCCGCCGAAGTAGGTCTTCGAGCCGAAGTCCATATAGAGATATTCGAGCTTCGCCGACCAGTTCCTGGCGAATTTCTTCTCAAGACCGGCTCCGACTGTCCAACCCACACGCGTCTCACTGCCGGACACCGTGGCCCCGGTGACCGTGAACGGTGCGCCGATGGTGACGTTGCTGTTGCCGTCGAACAGCTGGAAGACCCCGGTAGGCGTCGTCGCCGCCTTGACCTCACCAACCGCCAGACCGCCTGTCGCGTACAGCAACAAACTCGGGTCAACGAGGACGCCGCCACGGGCCCTGAAGGTTGCAAACCAAGGCAAGCTCGTGGTGGTGTCGGCGAACAAGGTTGCACCTATGTTGCCGACTCGGATCGATCCGAGTTGATCACGCGATCCTCCGCGTTCCCCCGTGCCCTGGATGTCAGCTTCAAGTCCGACCACCCAAGTGCGATCCAGCTGCCAATTATAACCGATCTGCGCGCCACCGAGACCGCCATCGACATTCTGCCCAAACGTGGTGATCCCAAGCGGTGCACCCGGTTCGAACGTGTTACGCGCCCTGCCCCAGCTGTAGCCGCCATTGAGACCGACATAGAACCCAGTCCAGTTGTAGCCGGGATCGACGATCACGGGAGCCTTGGTGTACGGCCGCGGGGCCAGGTCGGCAGCGAATGCGCTTGTCGTGAGCAGCGAAACAATCGCGGCGCTTGCAATCAGAATGCGATTCATCGGGATTCCCAAAATCTGAAATTGAACTTGGAACCACAATACAGCGAGATGCGCCCGCAGCCTGTTACCCGTCAGCAACAAGCCGACATAATCGAGTTCCATTGAGGAACCGGCGCAGCCACGGTGAACAAACGCTGAATCCGCCCAAAGATATTATGACTAAGCGGGGCTTTTTGCCGTTCTCATCAGCCGGGTGACGCTCCCAAATGCCTTGTCCAGGACAGGCCAGAACAGGAGAACGATCGCCAGTGTTGTAATCGAGCCAACCAAGCCGTTCGACCAGAACACCTTCATATCGCCGCCGGATCCGATCATCGACAGGCGGAACGCGTCCTCGGCGCGGTTACCAAGTACCAGCGCCAACGTGAACGGTGCGAGCGGAATTCCGATCTTCTTGAACACGTAGCCGACGACGCCGAAGCCAAGCATCAGCCAGATGTCGAACATCGCATTCTGGATGGCATAGGCGCCGATCGCGCAGGACACCACGATCATGGGCGCGACCGCTGCGAACGGCACCCGCAGGATCGAGGCAAAGATCGGCACCGTCGTCAGCACCAGCACAAGACCGACCACGTTGCCGAGATACATCGAGGCAATCAGGCCCCAGACGAAGTCCTTGTGTTCGACGAACAACAAAGGCCCGGGGTTGAGGCCCCACACCATCAAGCCGCCGAGCAGGATGGCCGCAGTGCCGGAGCCGGGAATACCGAGCGCCAGCATCGGCAGCAGTGCTGCGGTGCCCGAGGCATGCGCTGCCGTTTCTGGCGCAAACACACCTTCGATGCGGCCCTTGCCGAAACCGTCCGGCTCCTTGGAAAAACGCTTGGCGAGATTGTAGCCCATGAACGAGGCTGCAATCGCGCCACCCGGCGTAATGCCGAGCCAGCAGCCGATGAACGACGAACGAAACAGCGTCACCCAATATTTCGGCAGGTCTCTCCAGACCGACAACACGACGCGCAGACTGATCCCGGCGGCGTGTCCGCGCAACGCGAGGCGCTCTTCCATCGTCAGCAGGATCTCGCTGATGCCGAACAGGCCGATCACCGCGACCAGAAAATTAATGCCGCGCAAGAGGTCAGTCGAACCAAAGGTCATGCGCAACTGGCCGGACACCGTGTCCATTCCAACGCCGGCGAGCAGCAGACCGAGCGACATCGAAATGACAGTCTTGTGCTTGGCCTCGCGGCCAAGCCCCACAAAGGAGCAGAAGGTGAGCAGATAGACCGCGAAGAATTCAGGCGGGCCGAACTTCAGCGCAAAGGACGAGATCATCGGCGCCAGAAACGTGATCAACAGCACCGCCACCAGCGACCCGATGAACGAGGAAGTAAACGCCGCAGTCAGTGCTTCCGCAGCCCTGCCCTGCTGCGCCATTGGATAACCATCGAAGGTGGTCGCGACCGACCAGGCTTCGCCGGGAATGTTGAACAGGATCGACGTGATGGCGCCGCCGAACAGCGCACCCCAATAAATGCAGGACAGCATCACGATGGCCGAGGTCGGATCCATCGTGAAGGTCAAAGGCAGCAGGATCGCCACACCGTTCGGCCCGCCAAGTCCGGGCAGCACGCCGACAAAAATGCCGAGCACCAGCCCGACCATCATCAGGACGAGCGTCTTCCATGTCAGCAGGACGGCAAAGCCGTGCATGAGTAGACCGAAGGCTTCCATCAAACTACCTGCGATCTACTATCGGCCGAGGGCCGTTTCGAGCGGGCCCTTTGGCATGATGACGTCAAACGCGATGTCGAAAGTCACAAACATCACAGCGGTGAACACGAAGGCGGTCAGCAGCGATTTCCACAAGGCGATCTTGCCGACCACGCGCATGAAGGTCGAGATCAGCAGGAAGCTCGCGACATAGAGTCCGAGAAATTGCATGGCCAGACAGAACAGCAGCGTCGGCACGAACACCGCCATGACGCGGCGAAGCTGGGCCCGCGTGACGAAAGTCTCGGCGGCTTCCTTGCGCGACAGGAAAGCGGTGACAAGACCATAAAGGCTGGCACCACCGAGGATCACCGACAGATAGAACGGAAAATAACCGGCCTGCGGGCCGGTGGAGTCCCAGGCGGCGCCGGTGCGCCAATTGTCCCACCCGAGCGTCAGCGCCAGCGCCAGAAGGAGCAATGACACCACGACGTCGACGATGCGGACGCTCGTCACGACCGGTGAATTGACCTCCGGCGCGGTCGGATCGTCGACGACGATTTCGATGTCGGTATTGGACATTGGATGTGATCTATCCCGGCTAATGACGTGGCATACGGGATACAGTGCTGGCGTTGCCCGCGTCAATGTAACTTCAGCGAATGCTCTGGCTTGACGCGTTTCCTCAACGCGAACCGGCTTCCACAAACCGCTATCGGAACCGATCAGGAAACATGCTCGCAAGTGCAGCACGTTCAGGCCTCAGCACACCACGCTCGGTGATCAATCCAGTTACCAGCCGTGCCGGCGTGACGTCGAAGGCATAATTGGCGACCGGCGATCCCGCAGGCACCACCCGCACCGTTTCGATACGCCCATCGGTGGTGCGGCCGGTCATGGTCGCGACCTCATCGGAAGCGCGCTGTTCGATCGGAATCTGCTTTATTCCGTCGTCGATACTAAAGTCGATGGTCGGCGACGGCAGCGCAACATAGAACGGCACGCCGTTGTCGTGCGCGGCGAGCGCCTTCAAGTAGGTTCCGATCTTGTTGCAGACATCGCCATTGGCAGCCACCCGGTCGGTTCCGACGATGGCCAGATCGACCATCCGGTGTTGCATCAGGTGGCCACCGGTGTTGTCGGCGATCACCGTATGCGGGACACCATGGTGGCCAAGTTCCCACGCCGTGAGGGAAGCGCCTTGATTGCGGGGGCGAGTTTCGTCGACCCAAACATGGATCTTCAAACCACGATCATGCGCGAGGTAGATCGGAGCCGTCGCGGTACCGAAATCGACTGTCGCCAGCCATCCAGCGTTGCAGTGCGTCAGGATGTTGACCGTCTCTCCCGGCTTGGTCGCGGCAATCGCTTCGATCAGCGCCAAACCGTGCTGTCCTATGCCCTGATTGATCGCGACGTCCTCCTCCGCGATTTCAGTGGCACGCTTGTAGGCTGCCGCGACACGTCCTGACGGCGGCAAGGGCCGCAGCATCCCGTGCATTTCATCGAGCGCCCATTTCAGGTTGATGGCCGTCGGCCGGGTCGCGATCAGCATCTTGTAGGCAAGGTTAAGCGCGGCGTCGGAGGCGTCGGCGCGCATAGCCAGCGCCATGCCATAAGCGGCGGTTGCGCCGATCAGCGGCGCGCCGCGCACCAGCATGGAACGGATGGCTTCGTCGGCGTCCGCCGCACTCGTCATCCGCGCGACGACGAAATCATGCGGCAGCCGCCGCTGGTCGATCGCCCCGACCGACCATCCATCGGGCTCGAGCCAGATGCTGCGAAAATGCCTGCCATCGACGTTCATGAACGCAACACCCTGCCGGCCACCGCGTCGAGCTTCCTGAGCAATTCGGGATCTCGCGCTTCCGGCGCCGTGATCAGCGCGGTATCGAGGGCCCGATCCGAGCCGATCGGACACGGTTCGTGCTCGCGCGGGAAATCCCTGGCAAGACGCGCGACCAGGCCCTTGGCCTTTTCGGCATTCGAGTTCAGCACGCGAATGATATCCTGAACCGTCACGGCGTCGTGCTGGGGATGCCAGCAATCGAAATCGGTAACCATCGCCACGCTGGCGTAACAGATCTCGGCCTCACGGGCGAGCTTGGCTTCGGGCATGTTGGTCATCCCGATCACCGAACAGCCCTGCGTCTTGTAGGTCAGGCTCTCGGCAAGGCTGGAGAACTGAGGGCCCTCCATACAGACATAGGTGCCGCCTTGCACGGCCACGATGTCCTCGGCCTTGGCGGCCTCCGCCAGATGCACCAATAGGCGCGGCGAGACCGGATGAGCCATCGAGACATGGGCAACGCAGCCTTTGCCGAAGAATGAACTTTCGCGCTTGTGGGTGCGGTCCACGAACTGATCGACGAGCACGAATGTGCCTGGTAGCAGATCCTCCCGGAACGAACCACAGGCCGAGAGCGAAATCAGGTCGGTAACCCCTGCCCGTTTCAGGACGTCGATATTGGCGCGGTAGTTGATGTCCGAAGGCGACAGAACGTGCCCTTTGCCATGCCGAGGTAGAAATACGATCGGCAGACCGGCGATGACACCGTGCCTGACGGGCGCAGAAGCCTCGCCCCATGGGCTTACGATTGCCTCGTCGCGGACATTTTCCAACCCCGGCAGATCGTAAATGCCGGATCCGCCGATAATGCCAAGCACGGCATTCGTCATGATTGCTCCCAGAATGTTTCCCGGAGCGACCGCTCCGGCTTGTTCCCAGCACCCTTGGATGTTCGACTATACTGCGGCGCAATAATCAACCATTGTTCGCCCCACTGCAAAGGCCCTCTGACAGGGCTTGTGATTTGACGGCGCCACGCCGCAGCGATCAGGAGAAAGTGGATGTCGGCCACCAGCGAGCGGAAAAAGCGCCAATCCATCATCGACGCCTGCCGCAGCATGAATGCGCTGGGCATCAATCAAGGCACGTCCGGGAATATCAGCCTGCGGCATGACACCGGCATGCTGATCACGCCGACCAGCGTGCCCTATGAAACGATGCAGCCGGAGCAGATCGTGTTCATGGATCTGGATGGTTCATTCGACGCCGCGCAGCGACCGTCGAGCGAGTGGCGGTTTCACCTCGACATTCTCAGGGCACGGCCCGAGGTCAACGCGGTGGTGCACGCGCACCCACCCTTTTCGACGATCCTCGCGATCATGGGTCTGGAAATCCCGCCGATCCATTACATGATCGCAGTCGCCGGCGGCGACACCATCCGTTGCGCGCCCTATGCGACGTTCGGCACACAGGAGCTGTCGGAACACGCCGTGTGGGCACTCGAGAACCGCCTGGCCTGCCTGCTGGAGCATCACGGCATGATCGCCGTCGGACCTTCACTGTCGAAGGCAATGTGGCTTGCGGTGGAGGTCGAAGCGCTCGCGCGGCAATATCACGGCTGCCTTCAGATCGGCACACCGCGGTTGCTTCCCAAAGCAGAGATCAAGAACGTACTCGGCAGGATCGCTGGATACGGTCCTGCCGGAAAATAACGCGCTAGGGCCGGCTTACTTCGCCACGAAACCGGCTTCGTTCATCAGCGAGGTGTTGAGCTTGTCATCCTCCTCGAGGAACTTCACCATGTCCTTGCCGGTTAGGAAGATCGGCTTCAGCGCCTGCTTTTCCATGTATTCCTTGTACTCGGCGGTCTGTGTCACCTTCTGGAACAGGTCGACATAGAACGCCTGTTGATCCGGCGTGACCTTGCCCGGCAGGAACATCGCACGCAGCATCAGATACTGCACGTCGAGCCCTTCTTCCTTGCATGTCGGGATGTCGTTCCAGGATTGCGTCTCGGTGACCTTGGTCTTGTAGGCGATCCGCTCCTTGTCAAACACGCACAGTGCGCGGACCTGGCCGGCCCGCCAGACCTCGAGATTTTCGGACGGGTTGTTGACGTTGGATTCGGTGTGGTTGCCGACCAGCTGCGTCGCGGCTTCGCCACCGGATTTGTAGGGCAGATAGGAGAACTTCGCGCCGGTCCTCTGCTCCATGAACACGGTGAGCACGTGATCTTCGCGCTTGGAGCCGGTGCCGCCCATCTTGAACGGCGAACTCGCAGCCTTGGCGGCGGCAACGAATTCCTTCACGGTTTTCGGTCCGGCGGCATTGTCCCACAACACAAACTGATCGAGCGCGACCACCGACACCGGCGTGAGATCGCGCCAATTGAAGGGAATCTTCGCCGACAATGGCAGCATGTAGATCAGCGAGTAGGCGATCAGCACCTTGTTGGGGTCGCCGTCGCTGGATTTCATGTACATCAGCGCCTCAGCGCCGGACGCTCCGCCCTTGAGCGAGACCACCATCGGCTGCTTCATCAAATTATTCTTCTGGATCGCCGCCTGCATCATGCGAGCCATCTGGTCGGACGCGCCGCCGGCACCTGCTGCAACTACGATTTCAACCGGTTTGGTCGGCTCCCAGGCAGCGAACGCCGGCGCGCTGACGATCATGGCCGCCAGGGCGGCCGTGGCTTTCAGAATCTGTCCCACGTTTTTCTTCCCTATGTCTTTGTTCTAATTATAGAAACGATAGCACACACGGAACCATTGTGCGGGTTTAACTGCGCCAGTTCAAGTCGAACCGCCCCACACTGCCTATTACTTTCGCATGAGCCAAGCGAAGCGCGTCCTCGGCGATACGGAATCCCGATCGCGATCAACCCGAACCGAGCCTATTTGCCCTTCCAGTTCGGCGTTCGCTTGTTGAGGAAGGCATCCATTCCTTCGCGAAAATCCTCGCTCATGTAGGCGCGCAGGATCAGATCCCGGCCCTCCTCGCGCGACAGCGTGCGGCGAATACGGAGCACCGCTTCCTTGGCGGTTTCCATCGTGATCGGCGCATGACCCGCAACGAGCTTGGCGGTTTCATCGGCGCGGCGCTGCAGCGTCGGAACGTCAGGCACCACTTCGTTGAGCAGACCGAGCGACAGCGCCTCCGGAGCCTCGATCAGCCGCGCTGTAAAAATCAGGTCCTTGGTCCGCGCCGGCCCGACCAACGCAACAACCCGGCTGATGTTGGACATCGACAGGCAGTTGCCCAGCGTGCGCGCGATGGGAAAGCCGATGCGCGTCGTTGCGGTGCCGATCCGGATATCGCAGCAGGCGGCAATCCCGGCGCCGCCGCCGGTGCAGGCACCAGCAATGGCCGCAATCGTCGGCACCCGGACCTTCTCCAATGTGCCCAGCACGCGGTCGATCCGCTCCTCATATTCGAGTGCGTCCTCCGCGGTCTTGAAGGCACGGAACTGCGAAATGTCGGTACCCGATGCGAACGCCTTTTCCCCAGTGCCGGTCAAGATCATGGCCTTGATCGAGCGGTCCTGGTTGACGCTCTCGCAGATCGCCGCCATCTGCTCGTACATTGCAAAGGTCAGCGCGTTGCGCGCCTGCGGCCGGTTGAACGTCAGCCGGGCGATACCGTCCTCGACGGAATAGAGCAGGTCTTCAGTTGCAGCGACCGGTGCGTTCATCACAGTTCTTTCCGTTCTTTTCGTTATTGGGTCGAGACCGGTTCAGGCGACGGCGACCTTTGGCTTGGAAACGACATCGCGACCCTTGAGCACTTCCATCGCCGCCAGCACGCCCCCGCCACGATGCGGCACCTTGGCCAGATCAAGACCCATTTCAACGCCTGACAGCGTACCCATCAGCATCAGGTCGTTGAAGTGGCCGATATGGCCGATCCGGAACACCTTGCCCTTGATCTTGTTGAGGCCGGTGCCGAGCGACATGTCGAAGTTTTCCAACACCACTTTGCGGAAATGGTCGGCGTCATGGCCTTCCGGCATCACCACGCCGGTCAGCGCCGGCGAGTGTGCGCCCTGTTCCTGGCACTGCGTTTCCAGGCCCCAAGCCTTGATGGCCGCGCGCGTCGCGGCACTGTGGCGCTTGTGGCGCGCGAACACATTTTCCAGTCCTTCTTCTTCGAGCATCTTGATCGCTTCGCGAAGCCCGAACAGCAGATTGGTTGCCGGCGTATAGGGCCAGGTGCCCGCCTTGTTGATCGCGATCACTTCCTGCCAGTCCCAATAGGAACGCATGGCCGGATTGGCCTTCGCGGCCGCGAGCGCCTTTTCCGATACGGCGTTGAAGCCGAGACCCGGCGGCAGCATCAGTCCCTTCTGAGACCCCGCGACCGACACGTCGATGCCCCAGGCGTCGTGCTCATATTCCAGTGAGCCGAGACCGGAAATGGTGTCGACCATGAGCAGCGCCGGATGCTTGACGCGGTCGAGAACCTTGCGGACTTCGAGCGGATAGGTGACGCAGGCCGTCGAGGTCTCGTTGTGAACCACGCATACGGCCTTGATCTTGTGCGCCTTGTCGGCCGACAGCTTCGCCTCGATCTGCTCAAGGTCGGCGCCATGACGCCAGTCACCGGGCAGGAAATCCACTTCGAGCTTGAACTTCTCGGCAATACCGCGCCACAGCACGGCGAACTGCCCGGTCTCGGCCATCAGTACCTTGTCGCCGGGCTGCAGCGTGTTGACGAGGGCGGCCTCCCAGGCACCGGTGCCCGACGACGGGTAGATGATCACCGGCTGTTTGGTGCGGAACACCCGCTGCATGGCCGCCAGCACCGCGTGGCCGATCTCGGCGAATTCGGGACCCCGGTGATCCATGGTTGGCATGTCCATGGCGCGCAGAACCCGGTCCGGCACGTTGGTCGGTCCCGGAATCTGCAGAAAATGCCGTCCAGAGTGCACAGTCATGGGGCGTCCTTCCCGGTCTTGTCTTACGAGTATTGGCTTCACGAGCCGCTCGAATATCACCATTCGGCGGGCTTGTCCCCCGCCCGGCGGGGCCCGTCAATGCCCAAGAAGCAGGGCTTTGCCTTGCCAAGGCGGACCCCGGCAGGCAAGACACTGACGTTCACTCACGAGACCAAGGCAATGGCGGCAACAAGGGCCGAAAAGTCACAAAATTCGGCTGAAAACAGCGCCCTCGCCGTGCGTCTTACTCGCGAGATTACCGGCGACGTCTTCTTCGACGCGTTCAACCGCGGTCGCTACGCGACTGACGCCTCGTTCTACCAAATGATGCCCCTTGGCGTGGTGGTCCCCCGGACCATGGACGAGGCGTTGCGGACGCTGGCCATCGCAGGGGACGCTGGCCGAATCGTCACCCCCCGCGGCGGCGGCACCTCGCAATGCGGCCAGACCGTCAATGAGGGAATCGTCGTCGACTTTTCCAAACATCTGAACCGTGTCCTCTCGCTCGATGTCGAGAACCGCATTTGCGTTGTCGAACCCGGCATCGTGCTCGACGACCTCAACCGCCAGCTCAAGAAGCACGGGCTTTGGTTCCCGGTCGACGTCTCGACGGCGTCGCGCGCCACCATCGGCGGCATGGCCGGCAATAATTCCTGCGGCGGCCGCTCGCTGCGCTACGGCACCATGCGCGACAATACGCGGTCGATGGATGCGGCGCTGGCTGACGGCACGCGGCTGCATTTCGGCGAAGTGCAGCGCGATCTCGCGGGCGTGAATTCATCCGATAGCGGGCTTGCGCTGTTCCGCGACATGCTCGATCTAGGCACGCGCGAGGCAGCCGAGATCGCCGAACGATTTCCGAAGGTGCAGCGCCGCGTCGGCGGGTACAATCTCGATGCGCTAGTACCGCGCAACGCGGCGAATAACATGGCGCACCTGCTGGTCGGCTCCGAAGGCACGCTCGCCTTCACCACGCAGGTCGAGCTCAAGCTATGGCCTGTTATCCGCAACAAGGTGCTGGGCGTCTGTCATTTCGGCAGCTTCTATGAGGCGATGGACGCGGCCCAGCATCTGGTGAAGCTGCGCCCGATTGCCGTGGAACTGGTCGACCGCACCATGATCGCGCTGGGCCGCGAGATCGCGATGTTCCAGCCGATCATCAGCACCGCCGTGCGGGGAGATCCCGATGCGGTGCTCATCCTGGAATTCGCCGAGGAAGATCAGGCTGAAAACCAGCGCCGCCTGAAACAGCTCGTCGAACTGATGGCCGATCTCGGCTTCGGTTGGGACAAGCCGCAGCGCAAATGGGGCGGCGTGGTTGAAATCACAGAACCCGCGCTGCAGACCGGCATCGCCGAGTTCCGCGCCGCAGGTCTCAACGTGATGATGTCGATGAAGCAGGAGGGCAAGCCGGTCTCCTTTGTCGAGGATTGCGCGGTGCCGCTGCCGCATCTTGCCGACTATACCGAACGCCTCAACGGCATTTTTGAAAAGCACGGCACCCGCGGCACCATGTATGCGCATGCCTCCGAAGGCTGCCTGCATGTGCGTCCCGTGCTCAATCTGAAGCTGGAGAAGGATGTCAAGGCGATGCGCGCCATCGCCGAAGAGACCTTCGAGATGGTGCGCGAATACAAGGGCTCGCATTCCGGCGAGCACGGTGACGGCCTGGTCCGCTCCGAATTCCATGAAGCGATGTTCGGTTCACGCATCGTTGCCGATTTCAGAGAGGTCAAGCAGCGCTTCGACCCGGACAATGTCCTCAATCCCGGCAAGATCGTCGATCCGCCCAAAATGGACGACCGCTCGCTGTTTCGCTATCCGCCGGATTATCGTATCGGCGAACTGAAAACAGCGCTCGATTGGTCGGCCTATCCCGGCGCAGGCGGCGGCTTCCAGGGGGCCGTCGAAATGTGCAACAACAACGGCGCCTGCCGGAAGCTCGAAGGCGGCGTGATGTGTCCGTCCTACCGTGCGACCCGCAACGAGAAGGACGTCACCCGCGGCCGCGCCAATACGCTGCGACTGGCGATCTCCGGTCAACTCGGACCGAACGCGCTGGCTTCCGACGAGATGATGGACACGCTGAAACTCTGCGTCTCCTGCAAGGCCTGCCGCCACGAATGCCCGACCGGCGTGGACATGGCCAAGATGAAGATCGAGGTGCTGGCGGCACGCGCGGCAACACACGGCCTATCGCTGCGCGACCGGCTGGTTGGATATCTGCCCCACTATGCCGGCCTCGCGTCCCGCCTCGCCCCACTCGCCAACTGGCGCAACGGCAGTCCGCTGCTGCGCAAGCTGTTTGAAAAATTCGCCGGCATCAGCGCGCAACGCGCCCTGCCCGCATTCCGGCGCGATGTATTCCGAGCCGATGCGGAGGCCTTTGGGCCGGAGAGTGGCCGCGAAGTCGTGCTATTCGCTGATACGTTCAACCGTGCCTATGAGCGGGAAAATCTCGATGCCGCGCTGCGCGTGTTGGTCGACGGCGGATACCGCGTCCACATTCCCAAACCAACCGATCGCGCCCGTCCGCTGTGCTGCGGGCGCACGTTCCTCTCGGCGGGTCTGGTCGATCAAGCGCGAGCCGAATTGGACCGGCTGGTCGCAACCTACGCGCCGTTCGCCGCGCGCGGCGTACCGATCGTCGGACTGGAGCCAAGTTGTCTTCTGACGCTGCGCGATGAGCTGCTTTCCTTGCGCTCCGATAACGACGCCAAGAGCATCGGCGCGCATGCGCTGCTGTTCGAGGAATTCCTGGTTCGCGAGGCGGAGGCCGGCCGTCTGCGGCTGCCGCTTGGTTCGATGCCTGCCAAGGCGCTGGTCCACGGCCACTGCCATCAGAAATCATTTGGCGCATTCAAGCCGGTCGAAAAAGCGCTTCGCCTCGTGCCCGACCTGAACGTCGAGATCATCGAGTCCAGTTGCTGCGGCATGGCCGGCGCCTTCGGCTATGGTGCCGACACCTACCAGGCATCGATGGAAATGGCCGAGCTCTCACTGCTGCCGGCTATCCGCGGCGCCGACCAGACCACACTAATCGTCGCCGACGGCACCTCGTGCCGGCATCAGATCAAGGATGGCAGCGGGCGATCAGCCCTTCACGTCGCGCGTGTTCTGGCGATGAGCCTCGACCGTGCAAAGTCCAATTCACCTCTCTCCTCCCATGCAAAGGAACCGACCCATGGCTGAACTCACCCTCGACGTCGCCCGCAAGATCCTTGATGCCGCCCTTGCCAAAGGCGCCGAGAAAAAGCTGAAGCCGCTGGTCATCACCATTCTCGATGCTCGCGGTTGCGTCAAAGCCACGGCAGCGCAAGACGGCACCAGCCTGATGCGGGCCGAAATCGCGCACGGCAAGGCCTATGGCGCCCTTGCGCTGGGCATGGGCTCACGCGCGCTGTTCCAGCGTGCGCAGGAGCAGGCTTATTTCGTCAGCGCGATAAACACGATGGCGCAAGGCCGTCTCGTTCCGGTGCCGGGCGGGGTGCTGATCCAGGATGGCGGTGTTCTGCTTGGCGCCGTCGGTGTCAGCGGCGACACCTCGGACAATGACGAGGTTTGCGCCGTCGCTGGTATCGAGGCGGCGGGGCTAAAGGCGAAGCCGGGATAACGACCAGCGCGAGTTTCGTGCCGTGTGAACCGAGCCGAATATGCGGGCTGCACAACAAAAAATCGCTGCTGTACATCTTGCCGCTCGTCCGAAAATGGGTAATTTATTACCGCGTCGGAAACAAAATTAACAATGTCGTAAAGGTTGGCCACAGCTGTGGCCAAAATGTCATAGGGGAATCCAGCCCGGCTTGTTAGCGTGGAACTCTTATTTTGAACAAATTTTGATTGGGTTGCAAAGTTGTTGGGCAGAGTTTCAGGGTTGGGGACAATGAAATCCGCTTTTTTTGCTACCGCGGGGCTGTTGTTGGTCATCGGCACGGCCGTCGCCGCCGAGCCTTTTTCCATCAATGATGCGCTGAAGCAGGCGACGCTGACGAATCCCGGCGTTGGCGAGGCATCAGCCAATCGGCGTGCGACCGAGTCGGAGCTGCGGCAGACTCAAAGCACTTTGCTACCGCAGGTTCGCGTGGAAGCGCGATACGGCCCCGAGAAGTTCGACCAGAGCGCCGCCGTTCTGAGCGGGTCAGCGTTGCCGATACCTGCACAGGGCAGCGGTTCCTGGCGGAACGGCTCCCAGGGATCCGTTGTCGTGCGCCAGACCCTGTTCGACGGGTTTGCCTCTATTCATGACATCTGGCGCCAATCGGCCAGAGTGAACGCTGCAGCGTTCCGGGTCCGCGAACGAACCGAGTTGATCGCGCTCGACGCGGCGGAAGCCTATGTCGACGTCGTCCGCTACATGAGGCTCGTCGATCTCGGGCAACAAAACGTCGCCAATCACGAGAAGATATTCTCAAACGTGAACTCCCGCTTCTCGGGTGGACGGGCCGGCGAAGGCGATCTGGAGCAGGCACGGGAGCGCGTCGAGAGCGCGCGCGCGACGCTGGCCGAACTTCGCAGGAGCCTGGAGGAAGCCCGGGCGAAGTATCGCAAGGTCGTCGGACTAGAGCCCTATAATTTGCGTTTCCCGGGTGCGCTCGGTGGTTTGCCGGGGACAAGAGATGAAGCGCTGGCGATTGCCGTGAGGTTCAATCCAACAATCAAGGCGGCGCAAGCCGACGTCGATGCGGCAAAGCACGCGTTCCGCGTTACGGATGGCGCTTTCGTTCCCAACCTCTCGTTGGAAGGACGTGCCACCCATAACGACAACACCTACCCGTATCTCGGCGTCACCCACGACGACTATAGCGGCAAGGTGGTGATGTCCTGGGACATCTTCCGCGGCGGTCAGGATGTCTGGCGCCGGTCCGAGATGGCCGAGCGGCACACAGAGGCAACCATGCGTCATGCAAGGTTGCAGCGAGATGCCCTTGAATCGATCGACAAGGCGTGGGCTGCGCGAACCATCACGGCAACCCGTGTCGCAGCCCTGACGCGTCAGTTGCAGGCGGATCGCAAAACCATCGCAGCGTTCGAAAAGGAATACGAACTCGGCCAGCGCTCGCTGATCGATCTGCTGAACGCGCAAAACCAGTATTTCAATGCGGCGGTGTCTCTCACTTCGGCGCGAGGCGTGATTGTTTTTGCCGACTATCAAATGCTGGCCGCGATGGGAACGCTGCTCGAGTATCTCAAAGCCCCTCCGCCGGTCGATGCGGCGCCGCTCGACATGTTGCCGATCAATCTACCTGCCTACAAGCTACCGACGCCTCGTGTGACGCTGCCGCAGACCGGATCGGAGCCGCTGCAAGTTTCCGTCCCCGCCGCCGCGGCCCCCTTGGCTTATGCCGCCGCCGAGCCGCAGCCAGGTTTTTCCGGTCGCTGGCCGCGCTCGGCGGTTGCAGCAAGGATGCTCGGATCTCCCGAGTGGTTCGCTCAGAAACAGGGATACGAACCAAGCCAGACGATTGCCCACGTCGATCCTACGGTTGGACAATCGATGTCGTTCGCACCGTCGGACCAGAGTAAGCCGCATTGGCTCCTGTCGGCCTTCGTTTCGGCGAAGAAGTAACCGGCGGATTGTCCGGGAAACTACGGTATCCGACGCCACAGGCGGCCGGAACACATTAACTGTCTGATAGGGAATCCGAATCGCAAATGGTTCGGTTCGTCGTTTGCTGTATAATCGGGACATATTTACCCCGCGCAATTTGGCGGGTCATATTGGTATTTCGATCAGAGGCATTAAGCTTTGGCTTTGTTCTCCCGGACCCCCAAGCAGACTCAAGATAGCCCCTCGAGCGTCGAACCGCTCAGGGTGGCTGAACCAAAGGAAGCCAGCACGCCGTGGCGTGATCCCCTCGCCTCGTCTCTCACCTATCTTGCGGCTTATCATGGCCGTGCGGTAAGCCGGGAGGCTTTGCTTGGCGGCTTGCCCATCACCGATGGCCGGCTTTCTGTAGCGCTCTACGACCGTGCCGCGAGGCGTGCCGGACTGGAGACCGAAGCCACCAAGCGTGACATCCTCGACATCCCCGCGATGGTGCTTCCCGCGGTCCTGATCATGAAAACCGGGACCGCGCTGATCCTTCTTGCGATCGACAAGGCCAATCATCGCATCAAGGTTCTGGATCCATCGGCCGAGCCCAACTCGCCCGTGACGATGGACATCAAGGCGGTGAAGGCGGACTACACCGGTTACACCTTCCTGGTCAGGGCTGCCGCCGAAGCAAATGCGCGTGCGGTTGCCGCCGGAGATCTGCCGCGAAACCATTGGTTCTGGTCGGTCGTCAAGGTGCATTGGCGCAGTTACGGGCATATCGCGCTCGCCGCCTTCCTGATCAACATGCTCGCGCTCGCGACGCCCTTGTTCACCATGAGCGTTTACGATCGCGTCATTCCCAACGGCGCCATCCCCTCGCTGATTGCGCTTTCAATCGGCATGGGCCTTGCCATTGTCTTTGACTTTGTGTTGCGCACAGTGCGAAGCCGCATCATCGACGTCACTGGCAAGACCGCCGACGTCGTGCTGGCCGCCAATATTTTCGAACATGTGATGTCCGTGAAAATGGCGCAGCGGCCGACCTCCGTCGGCATCATCGCCAATCAGCTGCGCGATTTCGACTCGGTTCGCGAGTTCTTCACATCCGGCAGCGTCGTGTCGGCGACGGATCTGCTGTTCGCGGTGCTCTTCATCGGCGTGCTGTTTACGATCGCCGGCCCCTTGGCATGGGTACCGCTATTGATGCTGCCGATCATGATCGGGCTGGGCCTGACCATGCAACGCCCGCTCGATCGCGCGATGAAACGGCTTCAGGCCGAATCGGCGGCGCGCCACGGCGTACTGGTGGAATCGCTTTCCGGTCTGGAAACCGTCCGTGCGACCGGCGCCGAAGCCCGCATGCAGACGGCGTGGGAGCGATCGGTGGCCGCGACCGCCCGATCCGGCGAAGACGTGCATTTCTGGGCGTCGCTGACGTTGACGAGCGCCAACGCCGCCCAGCAGCTTACCAGTCTCCTGCTGGTCATCATCGGTGTCTTTCTCATTCTCGACGGCAAGCTCACCGTGGGCGCGCTGGTCGCGGCCAACATGCTGGCCGGCCGCGTTCTCGCTCCGATCGCGGGTATCGCTTCGGTGATCACGCGCGGTACGCAAACATTATCCGCCCTCAAGTCGATCGACCGCATCATGTCGCTGGAGCGAGAAAGATCGCCGCAGCGCGCATATGTCGCCAGAAAGATCGATCAGGGTCGCATCAGCTTCGAGAACGTCAGCTTTACCTATCCGAATGCACCTGGCAAAGCGCTCGACAAGGTTTCCTTCCAGATCGAAGCCGGCGAGCGGGTCGGAATCATCGGTCGGGTCGGTTCCGGCAAGACGACGGTCGGCCGCCTGCTTCTCGGGTTCTACGAAGCCGAGGAGGGACGCGTGCTCGTCGACGGTGTCGACTCGCGGCAATATGATCCGTCGGATCTGCGCGCCGGAATTGGCTTTGCGATGCAGGACACCGACCTGTTCTTCGGAAAGCTGCGTGACAATATTGCGCTGGGCAAGCCCGAGGCAACCGACCAAGAGGTCCTGGCCGCGGCGCGGCTTTCCGGCGTCGAGAGCTTCATCGCCGGTCATCCGATGGGATACGACATGCCCATTTCCGAGGGCGGACGCAGCCTATCGGGCGGCCAAAAGCAGGCGATCGGATTGGCACGCGTGCTCATCAGGAATCCGCGCGTGCTGTTCCTCGACGAACCGACCGCACATTTTGATGTTCGCAGCGAGGCCGAGTTCCTAGAGCGGCTAAAGGCGATTCGGGGAGAGCAGATGACCATCATCATCTCCACCCATCGTCTGTCGCTGCTCGGCATGGTGGACCGGCTGCTGCTGTTCGACAACGGCCGGCTGGTCGCCGACGGGCCGCGGGACAAGGTTTTGGCGCTGCTGCAGGGCAAGCCTGCGGTCACCCCGGCTGCCCCCGTGCCGCAGCCAACTCCCGCGCAACGCGCAACCCTGGTGCAAAAACCCAATGCCGGCGTCTGACTTTACCTTTGCCAATGATATCCGGGCGGCCGCAGCGATGCGCACTCCGCGAATCTCGCGGATGTTGCTGCTGGCGTTCCTCGCCCTGCTCCTGACCTTTCTGGCCTGGGCCCATTTTGCCGTGCTTGACGAGGTCAAGCGCGGTAACGGCCGCGTGGTGCCCTCGCGGCAGACCCAGGTCGTCCAGACGCTCGAAGGCGGCATCGTCGGCGACATCCTTATTCAGGAAGGCGCGATCGTGCAGCAGGGCCAATCGCTGATGCGGATCGATGACACTAAATTCGCGTCCGAGTTTGGCGAGATCCGAGAGCGCCGCGCCGCGATGGCGGCGCGGGTCGCCCGGCTCGAGGCCGAGGCCCGCGGGCGGAGCGAGATCAAGTTCCCGGAACAACTCGATCAGATGGTGCCGGCGGCCGTGGCAACGGAAACCAGCGTCTTCAAGATGCGCGGGCAAAAGGTTGCGCAGGACATTGATGTCCTAAACCAGCAGGTAACCAGACTGACCGGCACGCTGAAGCTGCTGGACCGGGAACTCGCCCTCACGCGCAGACTGTTCGAACAGAAGGTCGTGCCGGAGATCGAAATGCTGCGGCTGGACCGCCAGGCGACCGAAATGCGGGGCCAGCTCGCCGAATCCCAATCCAAGATCGCGAACACCCTCGCTTCGTTCCGATCGCAGGCGGATGAGGATCTCGCCAAGTCGAAGGGAGATCTGGCCGTCCTCGACGAGAATATCAAATCCGCCATGGATCGCGTGCGGCGGACCGACCTGAAAGCCCCCGTCCACGGTATCGTTAACAAATTGAACGTCACCACGATCGGCGCGGTGGTTCAGCCGGGCGCCAATCTGATGGACATCATCCCGCTTGACGACACGCTGCTGGTCGAGGGCCGTATACGGCCACAGGATATTGCTTTCATCCGTCCGAGCCAGGACGCCGTGGTCAAGCTTTCCGCCTATGATTCGTCGGTCTACGGCTCGCTGAAGGGCAAGGTCGAGCGGATCAGCGCCGACACCATTGTCGACGAAAAAGCCGACAAGTCGGAGCGTCAGGAAACTTTTTACCGTGTGATGGTGCGAACCGAAAAGAACCACCTCGGCACCACCAAGAATTCCTTGCCGATCATTCCCGGCATGGTCGCCACCGTCGAGGTGCTGACCGGAGAGAAATCCGTCCTCGACTATCTTCTCAAGCCCGCCCGCACCTTGCGCGACGAGGCCTTGCGCGAGCGTTGAGCCTGCTTCGCGCCTTGCTTAACGGATCGTCACTGCGGTTCGTTCAAGTTTGAACGATGTGGAAAACCGGTGGTTGACTGCCTTCCCTGGATTCCCCTCGCCTGCGGCGCGCTTTAACTCTGCATAAGCGCCGCTGCCTGCACTCTCCGTCCCGATAACAGATTGGGGCGGCTGATCTTCGCAAAGACGTTGGCTGACGCTCCTGACAAAGGGGACGTCATGACGCCGCGCGTAGAATTGCGGCAGCGCTCGCTTGCGCTGGCCACGGGGCTCATTCTCTCGCTCAGCCTTTGCGCCGCACCGGGCGCATTTGCCGCCGAAGAGACGCTCAATGCAGAGGTCAAGGCCGCCGAGTTCGAGCCGGGCGCCGAGCGCGCGTCCAGGCCTGCGGCAACGTTCTTCAGCATCAACGCCGTCCTCGCCAAGCTGGACCGCCAGCGCGGCCGTGGACCCGACGCGGTTCGCCTCGCGGCTCTCACCCCCTCGAATGTCGCGACCGATGCGGTGCCGGAGGTCAAGGAAACGCCGGCGATCGGCACCGAGCCGTTCGGACTGTTCACGTTCCGCGCGCCGGATGGCCTGCTCTGGCGCAAATGGCGCGGCGTCGAAGCCGCCATGACGAAGGAGCAGGCCGTTCTCGACCAGTGCCGCGCCGATGCCGGCAAATGCCCTGCCAACGCCGCCCAATTCCTGCGCCTGATCAACGCCGTCAGTTCCAAATCCGGGCGCGACAGGCTTGACGAGGCCAATCACGGCGTCAACGCGGCGGTTCGCTATGTCAGCGACTATGCCCAGCATGGCGAACCAGACCGGTGGAGTACGCCGCTTGCAACGTTTGCCACCGCCAAGGGCGACTGTGAGGATTATGCGATCGCCAAGTATGTTGCGCTGACCGCCGCGGGTTTCTCTCGCGACGATCTCCAGCTCGTGCTGGTGCGCGATCGCACGGTCCGCCAGGACCACGCCGTGCTGGCCGCGCGTCTGGACGGCCGCTGGCTGCTGCTCGACAACCGCTTCTCCACGCTGATGGAGGACTCCGACGCCAAGAGCTTCACGCCGCTGTTCGCCATCAACCACCAGGGCGTCCACCTGTTCGCGGCGCCCTATGCCAAACGGCCCCTGATATCAGGTGAAGCCGACGCAGCGCCGGCTGCGGCGAACCAGGATCGCGCCAAGGAATGGACCGGAGCCGAGGTTTCGAGCATCGGCGCCCTAGGACCGGGTGCGCTGCCGCTGCTGATGTGATCTCCAGATGGCAAAACGGCCGCGGAATTTCCGCGGCCGTTGCTACCTCCTCGCAAAGCAGAATTCGCTACTGCGCTGCGTGGTTCACCTGAAGGTCGTTGTCGATGAACAGCGTCGCTGTCGGGCCGCTCGTCGATACCCACTGGTGGAACAGCTGTCCGCCAGAGGAAGTATAGGTCGTCGCCGTTTCGGCAAAGCCCGTCAGTTGGACGTCATCACCCGCGGACCCCAGAATGAACAGCGTGTTAGCGGTCCCCGTCTGACTGTTGAGGGCGCCGGCCCCGCCCGTGAAGGCCACTACATTAGCAGCGGTCAGCCCGTGCAGTTCGGTGCCAAATCCCGAGCTCGAAACGGCCTCCGTGGTGAGCAGGATCGCTTCCAGGTTGGTCAGATTTTCCGTCGACAGGTCGACGTCGTACAGCTGCACCCCTCCCGTGTTGTGCGAATTGGCGGCGGACAGACCACCGTTCGGCGCGCCGCTGACCTGGAGCGAGGTGTTGTAGATCGCACCTGCGTCGATACGAAGAATGTCGAAACCTGCGCCGCCATTGACGCTGGTATCGTTCGTATCAAAGACAATGACATCATTCGCGCTGTCACCGTTGATGGTGTCCGCACCCGCGCCGCCGTTCAGGAACGTGTTCCCGCTGCCACCATTCAGGGTGTCATCACCACTGAACCCGTAGACATAGTTGCCGTTAACACCGGTTCCCGTCAGGGTAGTGCCGCTATTATTTCCGACCAGCGAGTTCAGATACGTATCAGTGTTGTGAGCCCCGTCGGGAACGATTTCTGAGGTTAGCGCCTCCGTAGTGCTTCCCTGCAGCCCATAATGTATTCTGGAGATCGCGTCTTGGCCGGCATTCATTGTGACGCCATTCAATACGAAATTCGTCACGTTGATTTGGCTCGTGGCAGTAAATGCACTTTCGAGAACGACCTCGAACGTGTGCGAGCCAGTGATGTTGAAGCCCGCGTCGCCAGCGAAGGTTGACGCCTGGCCGGTACCCGTGAACGTCAGGAGTTGCGAGAACGCATCCAATGGTTGCGCTTCATCGATGAAGCTTAGGATGGCCTCCTGAACGCTGCTGTTCGTGTTGGTGGTGAAGGCACCCGACAACAGCCGGGCGGCCGGAATGGCCGTGCTGTCCGTCAGCGTCGCCACGTTGTCAGTGATCAAGTCGGCATTGCCGGCACCCACTCCCCCGCCAGACAGCGTCGCTTCAGTCGACTTTGCCGTGACACTGAAGTTCAGATTGTCGGGCAGCGCGCCGCTTGCGGGGGCCGTTACGGCGAAGCTCAGATCGATGTTAGCGGTCTGGCTTGCGTTCAGATTCAGGGCTGTGTCGTTGGGAACGGTGATGCGAATATCGCCGGTCCCGCTGGTGTAGGTGTAGCTGAAGGTGGTGTTGACCCCATTGTAGGTGCCGGTGATGGTACCGCTCGCGGCGAGGCCAGCCGTAAAGCCGTTCTGCAGATGGATGTCCAGCACGTGGGTCTCCGACCCGTCGTGCACGTCGCCGATGGTCGCCTTGACCTGCAGCGATCCCGTCTCGCCATTGCTGAACGCCGTGTTGGAATCGCTCGGCGAGTCCTTCACGAAGAGGATGTGCGTCTGGCCGGTAACCGGCGCGGGCATATCCGCAACGGCATCGACATAGATCGTGCCCGGCGTCGCCGCGCTGGTGGCGGTGGTCGCCCCCTGTGCGGACGTTGCCGTCATGGAGACCGTTCCGTCCACGTCGCTGTTCAGCGGAGATTGCATCAGCACCGCGGCCGTCACCGCCGCACCGTCGGCGGCACCGGTGATGTTGATCGTCAACACGCCGGCAGTAAACGAAGCGCTGCTGACTGACGCGGTGCCTCCGCCGCCGGTCAGCGCGATGTTCGCCGGTGTCGCATCGACAATCCATCCGGTGAGACCCGAGACCGTGATCTGCGTGACATGCGAGCTGCCGCCGACCGTTGCCGTAAACTGAATCCCCTCCTGGGTATCTTCGGAAAGACCATTGTTCGGCCCCACCGAAATCGTCGGTGAATAGACGACCGGAACAGACGTGGACCCGGTGGTCAGCAACTGCTCGTATTCCGTGCCGCCGCTGGACACACTACTAATGGAAGCGGTGATCGAGGCTTGGTTGGTGATCTCCGCGTCGGTGTACGTTTTGGTGACCGAGCCGCTGCTCGCGTTCGCCGCAATAATGACGTGCTCGCCATTGCTCAGCAGGAAATCCAGCGGCGCGGTCGGCGTGAACGGGCTCAGCCCGCTCGACAGCGTCACCGTATAGATGATCGAACCGCCAGACTCCGAGATTGTCGTCGTGGCCGTCGTCAGCGTCGCCGTCACGGAGTTGGTGGTGTCGTTGATTTTCGCGGTCGCCGAGTTTCCGATCCCCGTCAGGTTCTCGAAATCACCGCCGGTGGCGTTGGTGATCGTCACCGTCAGGCTCGTGGGATCCTTATAGACGTCCTCGCCGTTCGGCACAGCCGGGGAGACCGTAAGCGTGCCCGTGGTCAAGCCATCGCCGATCGTGATCACGCCCTGATCGGTCGTGATCGTGGTGGTGCCATGCGAGGCGTTCGACAGCGTCGCCGTGTACACATAGCTCGCGCCGGAGCCTTCCGACACCGTCGAGCCGGTGAGCGTCACCGTCGTCGGGTCAACCGTGTCAGTGATCGTTACCGTGGCGCTGCCATGGGTCGTGAAGTCGACGGCCTCGAAGTTGCCGCCGGAGGTTCCGGTAATCGAAACAGGAATCACCTGGCCATCGAGATACACGTCATCGCCCTGCGCTGCCTGCGTCGCAGAACTTGCCGTGGTCTGACCGATCCCAAAGGTTATGGTGACGTTGTTGCTCAGCGTAACTGTGAGCGGCGACGATATCGGCGCATAATCCAGGTGCGCCGTGTAGACGAACGTCTGGTTCTCGGCGACAACGACATCATCCAGCGTCACGACGTTGGTGGTGATGGTGTCGTTGATGCGTGCGGTCGCCGAGGCCTGCAGCACCTGCAGATTCTCGAAATTTCCGCCGGTCGCGTTGGTGATGTTCGCCGTCAGCTGGCTGCTGTCGAGATAGGGATCTTCGCCGTTCAGCGGATTTGGCGTGACCGTCAGCGTGCCCGTGGTCAGGCCGTCACCGATCGTGATCACGCCCCGGTCGGTCGTGATCGTGGTGATGCCCTGCGAGGCGTTCAACAGCGTCGCCGTGAACAGGTAGCTCGCGCCGGGACCTTCCGACACCGTCGAGGCGCTCAGGCTCACCGTGGTCGGATCGGTCGTGTCGTTGATATGCGCGGTCGCCGTGGCTCCGGTCACCGTCAGGTTCTCGAAGTTGCCGCCGGTCGCGTTGGTGATGTTCGCCGTCAGCTGGCTGCTGTCGAGATAGGGATCCTCGCCGTTCGCCGGATTTGGCGTGACCGTCAGCGTGCCCGTGGTCTGGCCGTCACCGATCGTGATCACGCCCCGGTCGGTCGTGATCGTGGTGGTGCCATGCGAGGCGTTCGACAGCGTCGCCGTGAACAAATAGCTCGCGCCGGGACCTTCAGACACCGTCGAGGCGCTCAGGCTCACCGTCGTCGGGTCGGTCGTGTCGTTGATCGTTACCGTGGCATTGCCGTAAGTCGTGAAGTTGACGGCCTCGAAGCCGCCGCCCGAGGCGCCGGTAATCGAGACAGGGACCACCTGGCCATCCAGATACACGTCATCGCCCTGCGCCGACTGCGGCGCAGACGTGGCGATGGTCTGACCGGGCGCAAAGGTGATGGTGACGTTGTTGCTCAGCGTCACCGTGAACGGCGTCAATATCGGGGCATAATCCAGGTGCGCCGTATAGACGAACGTCTGATTCTCGGCGACCACGACATTGTCCAGCGTTACGAAATTGGTCGTGGTCGTGTCGTTGATGTGCGCGGTTGCCGTGGCTCCGATCCCCGTCAGGTTCTCGAAGTTGCCGCCGCTCACCGCGGTGACCGTCGCCGTCAGCTGGGTCGGATCCACATAGGGATCCTCGCCGTTCGCCGGATTTGGCGTGACCGTCAGCGTGCCCGTGGTCTGGTTATTAAGAATGGTGATCACGCCCCGGTCGGTCGTGATCGTGGTGATGCCGTGCGACGCGTTCGACAGCGTCGCGGTGAACACGTAGCTCGCGTTCGACCCTTCCAGCACCGTCGAGGCTGATAGCGTCACCGTCGTCGGGTCGATCGTGTCGTTGATCGTCACCGTCGCCGTGTCGGCCTTGTTCAACGACTCGTAGTTGCCGCCGGTCGAGCCGGTGATCGAGACAGTATTGGTCTCGTTATCGGTATAGGGATCGTCGCCCTGCACAGCAAACGGGGTCGAGGTGCCTGTCGTCTGTCCGGCCAGGATCGTGATCGTCGCGCCATTGCTCAGCGACAACACGAGGTTGCTGCCCTGCGGGGCATGGTCGACGCTGGCGGTGATCGTCGCCGTGCCGGCGCCTTCATTCACTGTCCTGTCGTTCAGCGTCACCGTGGTAACGTCGGTGTCGTCGGTGACAACGAATGCCACCGTCGACCCCGAGGTATCGCCGTCGCCATCGGTGACGGTGTAGGTGAAGTTGGACGCGCCTCCGGATTGGTAGAAATCGTCGGCCTGGGGCGTAAACTTGTAGGCGCCGCTGGCGGTGACCTGAAGGCTGCCGTGGGTAGTGGTGATGGCCTGGGAATAGCCGTCATTACCGAACGTCAGGTTCACGCCGTTGATCTGCGTGACGGTCGCACCGTCGGTGCCCGGATTGAAGTCGAGCTGACCCTGAAGAGGCGCAGAGCCTTCAACGACGTTCTGCGATCCTTCCGCGATGGCGAGCGGACCGTCGTCCTGGAACTGAATGTTGAGCGCGACCGGCGACACCTTGGTGATCGCATCGTGATCGGAATCCGTCAGCGTGCCCTGGATGTGCAAGGCGGCGGTGATGGTGGCGATCTCGTCGAACGCAGCCGGGCTGGAGCCAGCGGTGTCATGTTGGATCGCCTGGTACTGCGCCACCCAGACGAATCCGTCTGCGTCCACATAGACCCTGAAGACTGCCGTCTGGTTTGCCATACCGACGATAGCCCCGCTGGCTTCACTCGTCAGCATGATATGGGTGCCGTCGAGCGTCTTCAGCCCGGAATCGAGGTTGCTGATCTCGCCGCCGTTGGCGGAGGTGACCTTGAATGACCAGGTGCCGTTCTCGTCGGCGCCCACGGTGCCGGCGAACAGGGAGCCGGTCGAGGTCACGCTGACCTCGGACCTGGCGTAGCCGATCGCATTGGCATTAAAGATGGCCGATGGCGCCGCAGGCGCCGGCGTATTGGCGTCGTTGTCGACAGCGATGTCATTCGCCGCATTCGGATCGGCGGCAGTATTGACGCCCGGGCTTTCGTCGTGGCTGACCTTGAAGGTTTCGAGGGTTATGACCTCCGTCAGGATGTCGGCTTCCAAACCATAGACCTTGAACGAATTTCCGGTGCTGACCGTCTCGCTCGCATTGTTGTCCGTCGTGAACGCAAAGCCGTTGTAGTTCCCGACCTTGACAGTGTCGAAGCCCGAAGCGCTCGTGATCTGGAAGTCCGCATCGTCCGGAACATTCTCGAATACGTAACCAATCAACGTCCCGTTGTCATAGACGTTGTGGACGGTCGCGACCGTCGAGGGCGCCGCGCCGTTGATCGTAACGACGTAGTCGTTCGGTGAAACAACCGAGCCGTTGTTCAACACGCTGACGAATACAACAGCATCATCATTCTGCTGCGATTCGGCAGCGTCGATCGAGAACCGGAACACATTGACGTCGTACGCGGCGCCGTGCGTCGGCTGCCCGTTGCCGTTCGGAATGTTGACGTTCTCGAAAAACTCAAGCGTGAGGATTTCGGGACCGGTCGTTTTCTGGCCCTGGTGGCCAAGTCCATCGATGCTCTGGCCGTCGCCAATGCCGATGGAATTGTTGCTGGTGTTGGCCGTGTCGTCGTTATCGGCCAGGTCCTCGCCGGTCGCCCAGATTCCCTTGATTGAGTTTGTCGACACGCCGCCGACTACATCGTTACCGCCCTTGAAATCAAAAGTCAGGGTCTCGCGGTCGACGTGGATTTCTTCTCCGGGAGCCCGCACGGTGACGACCGGGATGTCGTCGAGAACCTTGACGGTGAATGTGCCGGCCCCAAGCGGAACGCCGTCGCCGTCGCCGTCCGTGGCGACGACATAGGTCGACAGGTCGATGAAGGTCGTGTTTTCGTTGTTCGCGCCGCCCTCGCCATCGAGTTCGGGGTGATCGATCTGGTCTTTCAACGTAAAGATGTAGATGCCGTCCGAGCCCACCGTAAGGGTGAAGATTTCGCGATCCCCTGGATCGAATCCGGGCGTGCCGTTGTCGACATAGCCATGCAACCCGTTCGCATCGGTGATGATGAGAACGTCCGCGCCCTTCGACTGCAACCCGCTGTTGGCAGGGCTGTTCATCGCCTTCAGGCTGAAACTACCGAAGCCGTCGGCACCGAAATTGACGAGACCGTCGAGCTCGCCATAGGTCGTCGAGTTCGCGCTGGCCGAATTGGTGCCGATCTCCTCCCCGTCGCGCAACGACGGAGAACCGTCCGCATTCGAATTAGAGAGGCCGGGCGAATGCAGACCGTCTTCATCCACCTCCGCCTTAACGGACGTCCCGGAAATCAGCGTTGGGCCGTCATCGTCAAACCGAATGCTCGCGGAAACATCGGCGCTCTTGGTCAGACTGTCGGAATCGCCGTCGGTGACGGTGACGTTGACCGAGAGCGAACCCGCCTTCAGGAACACGCCTTCATCGTTACTCGCGGTGTTCGGCTGATACAGCGAGACATACTGCACAACCTGAATGTGCCCGGTGCTGTCGATGGAGAAGGCGAAAGCCGCGGCGTCCTGCACCGTTCCGTTGGCATAACCGGCGTTGCTTGCCCCGCCGACACCGTCGGAATCGTAACGTCCAACGACGTAGGTAACACCTGCATAGGTCTCGTTGAACAGGTAGATCTGCTTACCAGCGGTCGTGGTCAAACCGGAATCGAAATGGTCTGTTCCGCCAGTCGTCGACACCGAATAAGAGGTCCCCGTCGCGGCCGAGCCGCCAAACGGACCGTCCGTCCCGAAGTTCGCGGCTACGGAGACCGCGGGAGACGTTCCCGCCGCAAACTGCGGCGCTGACATATCCGTGTCGATCCCCTTCTGGGCGATGGCGTCGAACAGCGTGTTGGCAGCGACTTCATTCGAACCCGGCTGGATTGCGGCGGTTTCATCGATGACGATATCGCCGACCGAGACGTTGGCGAGATACGTGCCGTAATTATCCGGCGTACCGGTCTCACGGAACTCGAGACGATTGCTGGCATCGCCTGAGCCACCGGTCAGCATGATGGCATATTGCTGCATCTGCCCGGTCGGCGTGATGTCGCCAACCTTGACGCCGCCAAACCAGATTTCGAGATGGGAGGTTCCGGGCGACGGCGAGCCTGCCTCAAAACGCAAATCGTAGGTCTGGCCGACAGCCAGACCGTTCACGACCTGGCTGATCTGAACGTCGTGCGCCGACGCATCGAGGTCGACCATGAAGCCGCCGGTCGACGAGTGCAGACCGAGATAACCATCGCCGACACGCTCTAGTTGAACAGCCCCCGCGCCGGTATTTCCGACCAGGTCGCCACCGGCATGGCCGAGATTGGCATCCGCAATGGTCCACCCACCGTTTGTCCCCGTCGCAGTGCCGCTACCAGTACCCCATGCGTTACCGTTGGGATTGAAGCTTCCGAAATCGAGACCGCGGATCACGGCCGGCGCGCCAACGGTCAGGCTCGGGCCGTCATCGTTGAAGTGGATCCTGGCCGAAATATCCGCGGTCGCGGACGCGGTGTCGCCATCGCCGTCCTTGATGGTCACGACGGCGGAAATCGCGCCTGCCGCGAGCGAGACCTGGTCGTCCGGATTGGTGTCGTTTGGATGATAGAGCGAGAGATATTCCACCACCGACACCTTGCCGGTGGCCGGATCGATGGCCACCGCAAACGCTGCATTGCCCTGCTCGGGACCCGAATCGACCCTGCCGACAACCCACTGTTGACCAGCACCATCGTTCTCGAGGTGGAGGCTGATCGGGCTTCCGTCCGTGAGCTGGAGACCCGAGACGGACGAATTCAGTTGCAGCGAATAGGTAACGGGAGTCGTCGGATTCGGGCCGTCGACGCCGAAATACGGCACCACCGTCAGCGCCGAGCCGCCGCTCGTCGCATAGGCCAGCGGCGTCCCGCCCACGTCCGGATCGTGACCGACCGAAGTCACGTTGGCGAACACAGGCAACGGATTGGTGACGTCGTTAGCCTGGTTGCCGGGCGTCTCGTCGGCAGTAACGCCGAAGTTGCGCGGGACCACGACAGCCACGAGCGGGCCATCATCCTGGAATTGGATAGCGCCGGAGATCGCAGCGGAAGCCGATGCCGTGTCGCCGTCGCCGTCGGTAACGGTCAGCGTCGCTTTGACGGATCCCAAGGCATTTTGAAGCGAGACCGGTTCATCGTCGCTGCTGGTGTTGCCGTGTTGCAGCGAAACATATTGAACGACGGAGACCTGGCCGGTCGTCGGATTGATCGCGATCGCGAATGCCGCCGGATCGGTGCCCGTATTCGTGACCTGGTCACTGGCGTCGTTGCCGTCGTAGCGGCCGACGATGATGCCGTTCTCGACGAACAGGTAGATCGACTTGCCGGCAGTGGTCTGGAGCCCGGAGTCGATCCCGTCGGTCGGGTCACCGGTTAGGTTCGTCAGCGTCAGCGAATAGGTCTGGGATTGGTTCGCGGCGGCGCCGTCGGTGCCGAAATCCACAGAACCGATGGTCAGCGCGGACACGTCGCTGCGCGCATACCCGATCGGCAGGCCGAACGGTACGTCGAAATCATGACCGACATGGTGGACACTGTTAAAGACCGAGGCGAACAGGATGTCGTCATTCTGCAGCAGCAGGGTTTCGTCATGGACGATGCCGAAGTCAGAATTCGCGGAGACAGACACCGCAGGACCGTCATCCTGGAAGCTGATGCTGGTATTCTGGACACCGACGATCTCGACAGTCGCCGATGAGGTCGCGGTATCGTTGTCGCCGTCGGTGATCGTGGCGGTCAGCGTAATGCCGAGGCTCGCTCCTGTACCGACAACGTTCAGAAGCTGCGCGGAATCGAAATTGTTGCTGTCCGGACCATGGTCGATTGCCATGAACTGCTGGACAACGAGCTGTCCGCCGGACAGGCTGTCGAAATTGGCCAGCGTGATACGGATAGCGACCGGACCGCTCGGGTCGTTGCCGACATGGCCCTCAATCTCGGTGTCGCTGATCCTGAACAGGTAGATGGTGTCGTCAGCTTGAGTGCCACTGGGATCCGTCACCTTCAACGTGGTGGCAACGCCACCGGTTTCGGGATCCTTGGCGCCCGCAAGTGTGAACGAATAGGCATACTCGGTCGACTTTTCGTCGTCGGTGCCGGCAACCTTGGTGACGCTGAACAGCGCCTCCAGGTCGCCCTGCGGATGGTTGTCGTCCGCCACGGCTGTTTTCAATTCGCCGATCGGGTTCACACCCATCGGGTCGGGCGCCCCGGTACCCTGATCGTCGACCGCCCCATCCCCGTTACCGCCACGATCGCTGTTGAACGATTCGTCGAGCGACAGCGTCGCGAGATGGGCCGCCCCCTCCTCCGGCTGGATCACCGTCACATTGATCGCCGGACCGTCATCCTGGAAACCGATGCTGGAGTTCTGATTGCCCGCGAGCTCGATCGTCGCCGACGACGTTGCCGTGTCGTTGTCACCGTCGGTAATCGTGGCGGTCAGCGTGACGCCAAGGCTCGATGTCGGACCGAGAACGTTCAGCAACTGCGTGGAATCGAAACTGTTGCTGTCCGGACCATGGTCGATTGCCATGTATTGCTGCACGACGAGCTGTCCGCCCGAGAGGCTGTCAGCGCCAATGAGCGTGATGCGGATCGCGATCGCGCCGCTCGGGTCGTTGCCGACATGGCCGACAATCTCGGCGTCGCTCACCTTGAACAGGTAGATCGTGTCGTCGTCGTAAGTGTTATTGATATCGGTAACCTTGAGCGAGGTTTCGACGCCGCCCGTTTCCGACTCCTCGCCGCCCGCAAGCGAGAACGAATAGAGATACTCGGTCGACTTTTCATCGTCGGTGCCGGCAATTTTCGCGACGTCGAACAGCGCCTCCAGGTCGCCCTTCGGATGGGTGTTGTCCGCGACAGCCGTCTTCAGTTCGCCGATCGGGTTCTCGCCCGTCGAGTCGGGCGTCCCCGTGCCCTGATCGTCGACCGCCCCATCCCCGCCGCCGCCACGATCGCTGTTGAACGATTCATCCAGCGACAGCGTCGCGAGATGGGCCGATCCCTCCTCCGGCTGGATCACCGTCACGTCGATTGACGGGCCGTCATCCTGAAAGCCGATGCTGGAGCCCTGGTTGCCAACAACCTGGACCGTCGCCGAGGAGGTCGCGGTGTCGTTATCGCCGTCGGTAATGGTGGCGGTCAGCGTGACGCCGAGGCTCGCGCCGCCTTGGCCTTCGCCTTCACCGATGAAGAAGAGGAACTGCGTCGAATCGAAATTATTGCCGTCCACGCCATGGTCGATCGCCATGTACTGATGGACCACGAGCTGTCCGCCCGAAAGGCTGCCGGCATTTTCCAGCGTGATTCGGATGGCGATCGCGCCGTTCGGATCGTTGCCGACATGGCCGACGATCTCGGTGTCGCTGACCTTGAACAGGTAGATCGTGTCGTTGGAGTAGGTGCCGTTGATGTCGGTCACCCTCAGAGACGTGGCAACGCCGGTTTGCGCGTTGCCGCCGGTGAGCGCGAACGAATAGGCGTAAGCAGTCGATTTCTCGGTGTCAGTACCGCCGTTCTTGACCACGTTGAAGAGCGCCTCCAGATCGCCCTTCACGGCCCCCTCGCCGGCGTCGGTCTTCACGGTACCGATCGGGTTTGCGCCCGTAGGGTCGGGAGACCCGATGCCCTGATCGTCAACCGCCCCATCCCCATCGCCGCCGCGATCGCTGTTGAACGATTCGTCGAGCGACAACGTCGCAAGACGCGTGACCCCCTCGATCGGTTGGACCACCGTCACCAGTACCGACGGGCCGTCGTCGTCAAACGCGACCCCTATGGCACCGGTCGACACCGCCGTCGCCGACAGGCCGGCTCCGTCGGTAACCGTCTGCAGGACGAAAACCACGCCCGCAAGCAGGACCTGATCATTGTGGTCCGCTGGGTTGTTGTGCTGGATCGCTTCGTATTGAGCGACCTCCAGCCTGAGGGTGTCAGGATTCAGGTAGATCTGGAATACAAGTGCACCGCCCGGATTGGCGCCCTCGCGGCCGACAATCAGGTTGCCTTCGGTAAACAGGAATATCTCGTTGCCGGAAACGGTCGCGCGCAAGCCGGAAGCGACGCCGTTGAAGGCGCCGCCCGTGGCCGTGGTCAACGCATAGGTTACTTGTCCGGCGCCATTTGAACCGGGGGCGGACGAATCAGACGTAATGATGGGCGTGGAACCGATTGCCCAGCCGATAAGTCCGGCCTGCTGGAATACGCTAGGCAAGGCCGAAGCCAGTTGGTCGTTGCCGAACTGAACGCCCAGCGTTTCGTCATGGACCAGCAGAGCGCTCGACAGCGTGAAGCCGGCCGAAACAGGCGTTGTCGTCGGCAAGCCAGCAAACGTTTCCGGGGTTGACGCGCCATTGCCAAGCGATTCCTGGCCAAGCAGGTCGAGCGGGTTACCCACTCCCAATGGATCAACGGAGTTACCGCTGAAATTCGCACCGCTAGCCTGCGCGTTGCCATTGGCGCCTGCAGCCGGCAAAACCGACTGATCCGTGGTGACCGGAAACAGGCTTGCAAATTCGCTGGTCGAGACTTCGCGCCCCGGCGCCACTTCGATGGCCATGTTGTTCAGGCCATCATGCCTAGAATCAAAGAACGGCTCGACGGTCAGGGTCGACTTGTTGTCGAACAGGATGATCAACTTTTCGCCGACGCGGACCAGCGTGATCTTCTCGTTCGCGATCCCGGAAAAATCGAGCTTTACCTTCTGGTCAAATCCCAGATTGACGACGACAGCCTGTTCGCCGAGCGGCTTCGCCAGTCTGAAAACCCGAGGGGGAGCAGCAGTGTTGGAGGAAGTAGACGCGTCAGAAAGCTGTGCAACCTGAAATTGCGCATTCATAAAACTACCCCGTCAAATAACTGTCGTTTAATTCAAGATTGCTAAGAATATTCCGAACATTTGTCATATTAAGCTATTGTTAACCGGTTCCACGGTCAACAAAATCAATTGGTTAACCGCTGTTTTCCGTTCTGGTGTGGTAAATTGCCGTGGTGCCGGGCTGCCACGAAAAAGCCTTTGGAATGAGCGGTTTGCCCAATTTTGGGCAAAGCGTCAGCGATCGGGTGACAGGGAATGAAGGTATTATCTTCTGCCGCAGCCTTCGTGCTGACTGGTCTTGCCGGCCTCGCCTCGGCGCAGGAGCCATCCCGAGTCGTCGAGCGGACGGTCAAATCCGTTCCAAACAAGGACACCCAGATCGGCGTCTACCTCAACGTTCTTCCCGACTGCACATCCGGCCCGCTGCCGACCATACGGCTGGTGACCCCGCCGGCCTCCGGTAAGGTGGTCGTCAAGACTGCGAAGGTGAAGGCGACCAATTACAAGGCCTGCCTTGCACTCGAAGTGCCGGCCTATGTCGCCTTCTACAAATCGCCACCGGAATTCCTGGGCAATGATGTCTTGACGATCGAGGTCAAGTTCGACGGTGGGCGCACGGAGATCCAGAAAATCACCGTGAATGTGGCGGGCGCCGGTGCGCAGCAAAAGATCTGATCACGCGCTGCCTGGAAATCCCCGGGCAACTGACAACTGAGACGCTTGCAACAGCTCGGCAGATCGAACTTTGCCATCCCGGCTTGAGACTAGGCGCTGCCGGTGAGATTCGTGGTCTGGCGCAAGGTCAACCAAAACGCATCGAGCGTGTTCGGGTTTTCGTTGACGATGCGGGACCCCATTGAACCACGCCGCGTGGCAGCGGCCGCTGAATTTGCGTCGCTGCAGAGCATTGCAATGCTGAAACGCCGAGCTTCAAGGAGATCGCACAGGTGCTTGGCCTGGCCGAAGGCCCTGTCAAAGTTCACCTCCAAAGTATCCATCAAGCACGGGCTTTGCGGCCGCCATGAGTTGATCGCCGAACTTGCCGCGAACCAATGCGCGCTCCCAGCCCGCAATGCAGGGGAGCGAGGGAATATCTATTTGACCCTATGGCCAATTTTTGCTCAGTTATCCGCAGTTTCCGACTTTTGGGGGCCGCAATGCGCGTCGTATTGAGCAATTTTTTTTCGATCGCAATTTCATTTGGATTTGTCGCCTGTGTCGGCAGCCTATCGGCAAACGCCGCAGACCTCGGGTTGATGACATCAGGCCCAAGCTCCATCGGCAATTGTTCGGAGATCGTTTTCACCTGTGAGAACGGCCGGCAGTACCCGCTTTGCCCGATCGCCGTCAGTGTCGTGGGCGAAGTCGTCACAGCATCCCTCCACACGGGGCATCGCGGCGCAACCCGCGTTCGGCTGATCCCAATGGGCGTGGGCTATCGGTATGCAGGACACGGGGTATGGCTCGACGGCTTCCGTGAAAACGCCTTGCTCAACTTCGGAAAGCACAACCAGGTTGCGTGCACCATTCTACGTTCTTGAGCCCAACCGTCATGAACTAAAGAACAGTTAGGACAGCCTCCGGCTGCCCTAATGGGCGCTAGCCCTTGGTACGCAACGCCACCCGCGGGGAACGCGGATACATATAGGCCTTCGGCTGCACATACCGTGGACAGTAGTCGTTCCACTGGTGCAGCTGCCAATTCCATTTCCAGCAGCCAGATTCGATCTCAGGATCGTACCACCAGTTCAGTCGGTAGGGTGCATCTCCAAAAGCGTACGGACCGGCCTGAACGCTGCCGCCGGAAAGCAGCACCGCGGCAAAGGTCGCCGCCACAATCGTCAGCAATGGCCTTTGCATGAAACCCCCTTTGGAAAAAATCGACGCTCAGGAAAAATCCACCGTCAGAGTGCCAAATGGCGCGATCCTTATCAAGACCCCTCGGCGCACCCGGCCCGAGCCTGCCGTCATGAGTCCGCTCCCACGGCGTCAATTCCTTCATCCATGCTCGCCCGGTCCCGTTGAGCAGGACCAAATTCACGGGCAGCAATATATTGATTTACTGGCCCCCCAAGGTTCACATAGGAGGCCACACCGAACTATTTGCCCGTCCAGGAGGGCTTGCGTTTTTCACTGAAGGCCTTGAGGCCCTCCTTGGCATCTTCCGTCATGGCCAGCAAGGCGATCTGGCTTTCGGTGTAGGCGATGCTTTCGTCGAACGACATCGAGGCGATGGCGCGCATGGCATATTTGCCGCGCCGGATCGCGGTCGGCGATTTGTCGACGATACGGCTGATCAGCCATTCGACCTTGGCGTCGAGCTCGGCTGACGGCACCACGTAATTCAGCAGCCCGGCGGCCTGAGCCGTCTTGGCATCGAACGGTTCGCCCGTCAGTGCCCACTCATTGACGAGGCGCGGCGGCGCCATCGATTGCAACAGGCTCATCACCTGCATCGGAAACACGCCGACCTTCACTTCGGGCAGCCCGAAGATCACGTGATCGGCGGCAACCGCCATATCGGTCATGCAGAGCAGGCCCATGCCGCCGGCCATGCAAACGCCCCCTACCCGCGCGATCGCAGGCTTGGTGGCGTTCTGCGACAGCCGCAACAAATCGGCGTAGTCGACATTCGGCCTGGAAAAATCCATCGCGAAGGCGGCGCCGCTGTTCTGCAGGTCGGCGCCGGCGCAAAAGGCCTTGTCGCCCGCGCCCGTCAGCACGATGACGCGCACTTCCTTGTCGTCATGGGCGTCGCGATACCCCTTCGCGATACCGGCGACCACGTCGGCATTGATGGCGTTGCGCTTGTCCGGCCGGTTGATGGTAATCCAGAACGCCTGTCCGCGCTTCTCGCGTATTACGCTGCTGTTGTCGGTCATTGTTCCGCTCGCCCTGTTTGCCATGGATTGGCGAACATTTGCGGCAGGATGGCAGGAAACTGCAAGCGGGATTTAGGCCGCGGGTGCGGCCTTCTTCACCCAGACTTTGTTGTCATGGAACGCCGCGCCCCCCACGGGCGCAACCGCCTCGGCTCCGGTCAGCATGTTGATCCCGCGGCCGCCGATATGGGCCTTGTTCGGCTGGATGGATTCCGCGATCAGGACGCCTCGCCGCACCCCGTCGAACAGCTTTACCGTCAAATTGGTCTCGCCCCTGACATTGCCGAGGGTGACGACCTCTCCGTCGGTGAGTCCAAGCACCGCCGCATCGTCGGGATGCATCATCACCGAGGGCTTGCCCTCGCGCGCGATCGAAGATGGCGTTTCGTTGAAGCTGGTGTTGAGGAAGCTGCGCGCGGGACTGGTGGCGAGACGGAACGGATGGGCCTCATCCGCTTCCTCGATAATGGTCCAGTGGTCCGGCAGCGATGGCATCTGCGCCCACGGCCCCAAACCGGCGTTGCCGAAAGGAGGGTTCGCCCAGTCGGCCTTGAAGTGAAACTTCTTGTCCGCATGCGCAAAACCGTCGAGGTAATGCGAGGTGCGGAAATCTGGCTGGAGGTCGCGCCACAGATCCGCCTCCAGAGCCGCGATATCGCCATGGCCGCTCTTCTGCAGCGTCGCGTCGATCAGTTCGCGCGGCGACATCGTAAACCCGGGATGCACCGCGTTGAGCCGACTGCCGAGGCCCTGCAACACCTCGTGGTTCGAACGGCACTCGCCGGGCGGATCGATCAGCTTGGCGCCGACCGAAATATGCTGATGGCCGCCACCGTAATAGAGATCATCGTGCTCCATGAACATGGTCGCCGGCAGCACGATGTCAGCCATGTTAGCCGTCTCGGTCATGAACTGCTCGTGCACCACCATGAACAGGTCTTCGCGCGCAAACCCCTGGTGCACCAGCGCCTGCTCCGGCGCCACCGTCATCGGGTTGGTGTTCTGGATCAGCATCGCCTTGACCGGCGGCCCGCCCTTCAAGGCTTCCGCGTCGTCGGTCAGGATACGTCCGATCTGCGACTGGTCGAGCCAGCGGGTGGTACGGTCGAGCGCGTCGTGGCCCTCGATGATGGATTCATCGAACTTCCAGATCGCAAAATTGTTGAAGAACGCGCCACCGCCCTCATGTTGCCAGGCGCCGGTTACCGCCGGGATACACAACGCCGCATGCATCTGCGCCGCACCGTTGCGGCTCCGGGTAAAGCCATAGCCGAGCCGAAAGAACGAACGCTTGGTCTGACCGACCAGGCGGGCGAACGCCTCGATCTCCTCGACCGGCACGCCCGAGATGGACGATGCCCACTCCGGCGTACGGGTCGCAAGGTGCGCTTCCAGTTCATTCGGGCAATCGGTGTAGCGATCCATATATTCGCGATCGGCGTAACCTTCCCGGAACAACACGTGCATGACGCCGCAGGCGAACGCGCCGTCCGTGCCGGGCTTAAGCAGGATCTTGATGTCGGCCTGCTTCATGGTGTCGTTGTTGTAGACATCGATCGCCGCGATCTTGGCGCCGCGCTCCTTGCGGGCACGCATCGCATGCGTCATCACGTTGACCTGGGTGTTCACGGGATTGGTGCCCCAGATCACGACAAGGTCGGACACGCCCATTTCGCGCGGATCGACGCCGGCGATCTTGCCGGTGCCGATGGCAAATCCGATACGGGCGACGTTCGCGCAAATCGTGGAATAGAACCGGGAATATTTCTTCACATTGGCAAGACGGTTGATGCCGTCACGCATCACCAGGCCCATCGTGCCGGCGTAATAATACGGCCAGACCGATTGGGCACCGAACTCCTTCTCGGCCTGATCGAAACGCGCGGCGATTTCGTCGAGCGCTTCGTCCCACGATATTCGCGCAAACTGTCCGGAACCCTTGGATCCAGTGCGGCGCATCGGATGCAGCAGCCTGTCGGGGTGATGGATGCGCTCGGCATAGCGGGCGACCTTGGCGCAGACGACGCCGGCAGTGTAGGTCTGCTGCTTGGAACCGCGCACCCGGCCGATGCTGCGGCCGTCGATCACCTCGATATCGAGCGCGCAGGCCGATGGGCAATCATGTGGGCAGGTAGAGTGGCGGATGTCGACCTTGGCATGCTGGTTCATGCCCCGATAGGTAGCATCAAAATCCGCCGTCGCCGAGTAGCTTTATCGGCGGGCACACCGGCGAAAACAGCAAATAAGCCATGCATCAGGCGTCGAGGCCCCCCTTTCGCGTGGAGCGCGGTGCCTCCGCCAGCGCGTTCACGCGCCTTCGATGCGCTATCGGCGCACACCGCGGGGGCCCGAAACACAAAATCGCGAAAACAACCCCATGCAAAGAAAACAACCCTTTGCAAAGTAAGAGAATAACCGGCACCGGACACCCCAGAGAGCTACGATTGACACGTCGGGCACATCAGTGACACTTCTTCATCATCCCCCAATTTTGGCAAATGCACGCCCGGCGCGCGGCGCAATAGTGCGGCTTGCGTCAAGAGCAGCCAACCGGCTAGGCCGAGCACTCATAAGTCGCCATGTCCGCTTAGCCCCAGAAGCGGCAGAAAAGCAGACATTGGAGAACCGCCGTTTAGTGCCAAACGCAGACATTTTTTCCTGAGAACCGCAATTCGGCGGGCTCCCCCGGTTCATTCCGGGCGCGGTCTGAAAAAGCTACGCTTCGAAGCGTCGATTTGGCACAATTGCGGGCGGCGGTCGCCGGATGCGCGTTTCGCCGTCTACAACAGAGCTTGAAGCAGGTCTTCGAATTCGCCCGCCGTTAGGCGGCCGCTGTTTGCGAGGTTCTTCAGTCGTTGGACAAATTGCGCGGACGCTGCCAGCCGCTCCTCGCCCCGTAGCTCAGCGAGCCACTCCGGATCGTCACCCTCATACAGCAGCATGTCTGAGATGAGCGGGGTCTTTGCGAGCACATCATGGCTGCTGGCCGGCCGCGCTTCGTACGCGTCAAGCTGCCGCCATGCTTCGAGGCGACGTTCGAGCCGGGCGCGGAAATCCTCGCGCACCCTCGCCTGGAGCTCGTCCGCCGTGTAGGTGCGCCAGCCCAACGAGCGCATCATCTCCTTCATTCGCAGGACATGCTGCGCCGCCTCGGCCTTGGTCGGCGCGACTCCCGGATAGTCGCCGAACTTGAAGTCGAGATAATCTTCGCCCTTGTTGCGAAGGCACGCGAACATATGGTGGAGCCCCTCGAACAGGCCGATCTCGCGGGTGCCGGTCCGCATCCATTCAAGGTGGGCCAGCATGTGGTGGGCGACGGTCGCGAATTTGTCGTCCGCCAGCGCCTCGACGAACGGCCGGTGCAGAGCAAGGTCGCGTTCGAGCTGAGCGCCGATCTCGACCGCCGGGGGATCGTATCTGAGGTCCTGCGAGGCGCGATCGACAAACACGACATCGTCCGCTCGAATGTCGACGTCTCCCATGATCCAAATCTTGTCGCCGCTGCCCTTGCGCCGCCACCAAGGCACAGTCCTGCTCTGAACCATCCCTCGCGTTCCATCGGGCAGCAGTGCATTTTTCGCCCGAAGGGGGCTCGGCGCCGTGCCCCGGGAGCAATTCCAGTAGACCACAGCAACGCTATGTCGCGTGTGGCACTCGAACTGGTTAGGATCTGTCACGATTGGCGTGCGCGTATCGGCCGAAAAACCAGCCCATGGCGAATACTTCCGGTCACGCAGCGGCTCGCCGATCCATCGCCAGATAAGCTTCGAATGCCACAAGCGATCAAGCCATCTCTGCAGCATCCAACAGGGACGGTGCAACATGCTGTAGCGAAGCTGCTCGAGCAGCGTCAGGTCAAACTGCAGAAAGCGCTGATAAGGATACCTGCGCATGTCGCCTCCTCTCGGCCTGCGGCGAGCATGCGGGATCAACGTTAAATCGGTTTTAAACTTTGAGGCGCCCGGCGCGTCATGACCGATGCTTAGTTTTACAGTAGTAGGGACATCCGCTCGGTCCGCAGGTCCGGCGGTCGGTCGATGTCGCGATTTTTTAGAAGTGTTTTATAGCTTCGAAGGTTAGCTTCGGGTCAACAGCGGAAGAACTCGAAGTGAGCATAACGAGTCCGCTTTCAAGGGTGTAGCTGCCGCGATCACTGTGCGGGACAGGCCGCGCCTGACTTCACCCAGGCCTCGACCAGCGCGCCGGCCTGTTTTTGCGTACCGGGCGCGGGGCTGCGGCCGGCGCCCGGAGCCCAGGCCCAACCGACGAGCGTATCTTCGCCGATGTGATCGATCATATCCTCGGGCTTGCGACCGCCGTTGCGCGCGGGATCCTTGAGCTGCGTGCAAATTTCGGCAACCGTCTTGCCTTCCCATGCCATTTCACGCGGTGCGAGATGCCATTCCGGATGACCCGGCATGCGGCCGGGCTCGAAGTTCGCATTCTGATGACAAGTCGAGCAACGCATCGCCGGAAGTCCGTGGCCATCGATGCCGCGCGCGACTGGTGGCTGATGCAGGCGGCTCTCATCGCCTTGCCGCGGACGGTCAGTGGCCGGATGGCAATTGGTGCAGCGCGGATGGGTGAGCACTTTGCCGAGTTCAGTGAACATCGCCGCCGATCGCGCGTTCGTATCGGCAATGGATGCGAAGCTCTCGGGGCTGGCAAGGTGCTGGGGCGCGGTTTCGGAAACCGCGTAGCCCGCAAGCATGTTCGTCGCTACGGTGGCGATAGAGACGAGAAGCTGAAACCGCAGTTTCGATTTCATGTCGCCTGGTCCTCGCGTCCGGTCATTGGGTCGCCACAAGATAGCGCTTGGAATCCGCGAGGATCACGTCACGTACAGCCTCATGATATTTGACATAGCCGGTGCAGCGGCAGATGTGTCCGTCGAGTGCTTCCGCAATGGTTTTTTCGAGTTCCGCGCGCGCGACCGGCGCCTTCGCCAGACGCTCCAGCAGCACCTGTCCCTCGTTCAGGAAACCGGCGGTGCAATAGCCGCACTGGAACGCGAAGTGTTCGACAAACGCCTTCTGCAGCGTCGTAAGCTCGCCATTCTTCGCATGTCCCTCGACGGTACGAATAGCCTTGCCGTCGAAACTCACTGCCGAAACGACGCAGGTCGGGCTGGTAAAACTCGTTCCATCGAGGTTGTCGATGATGACGGCGCAGCTCAGGCACTGCGCAGCGCCGCAGCCGAACTTGGTGCCGGTCATCCCGAGATACTCGCGCAGGAAATCGTTCATCGAAAGATCGTCGCGAACATCTGTTGGGCCGTGCGCGCGGCCATTGATGGTGATGCTCAATTTGGTCACGCGAGCACTCCCTTGAGCAGGCCGGCGGTCACCGGCAGGGATTGGAAACGGCGGCCGGTGGCGTCGAAGATGGCGTTCAGGATCGCCGGCACCACCGGAACCATCACGACTTCCGCCATGCCCTTCGGCGGCTCGTCCGGCGTCAGCGGCGGCAATATCTCGGTTTCGAGGTCATGCAGCGGCAAATCCGATCCGCGCGCCACAAGATACTGCCCGAGATTCCACTGGCCGTTGCCGGGACCACCCTCGTAGGGTGGCAGGTTCTCCAGCAACGCATAACCAACGCCCATCGCAAAGCCGCCTTGCGCCTGGCCCAGCACCACTTCGGGCACCAATGCGCGGCCACATTCAAATACGTTGTAGGCCTTGGCGATACGCAGCACGCCGGTCGCGCGCTCAATTTCGACGCGGACCAGCGTTCCGCACATCGAGGTGTAGGTGTTGCCACTCTGGTTGTTGACGGCTGGCGGGAATCTGACGCTGACCCGATCGATCCGGGCGAACTTGCCGCTACCCTTCCGTACCGCCAGCGCATCGATTTCGGCGCGATATTGTTCGCCGTTAAACGGAAAGCGCGCACGCGACCACTCCCAGCGGGAGAAGCTGTGCGCCATGGCGCCGGTCACCAGATTGCGTGTATGCGCCTTCGCGGCCAGTGCCGGCAAGGGCAGCGCGGCAAGACCGGACATAACAAGCTGCCCGTCTTTCCATTGCGCCTTCGCCCAATCCTTGGCGCGCGGGTCGGTCGGAGCGATGTTCCACAATTCAAGCGCCGCCGGCCACAGGCCGAAGCGGAAGATGACACGCGCCGCCTCGGCCGCCGAATGGGTTCCAACATGCGCGCCGACCGAGGCGCTGGTCGCCGTACTGATCGCGGGCACCCAGCGCGGGTCTTTCTCTGCCCGATCCTGCGTCTTCTGATCCATGGTGTAGGGATCGCCCGACGTGACCAGCCCGAGGACATCATAGCTATCGACGCGTGCCACCGAAACTTCGTCGGCGACTATGCCGAGATGGATCGCGACCCGGTTGGCCAGCGCCGTGCCAATACCATTGCCCATCTCGACATGGTCGCAATAGATCGTAATCCGGCCTTCGTGCGAGAGTTCGACACGCCCCAGCGAACAGTCGGCGCCGGCGCCGTAGTCCTTGGTCACACAGGCGAGCCCGGTGCCAACGAGGGTGCCAGACCGCGCTGCCGCCTTCTGCTGCGCGCGCTGCTGCCAGATCGGATGCTTCTCGAGCTTGTCGAGCATTTCCGTGGTGCGGACCGAGACGCTGTAGCGATTGCCGCACATGGTCCGGCCGTCGGGCTTGAGCGCGTTGCGGCGCCGGAATTCAATCGGATCGAGCGGCAAGGCAGCTGCGACTTCGTCGATCAGCACTTCCAGCGCGGTCATACTCTGCAGCGTGCCGTAACCGCGCATCGACCCGGCCGTGACGCCACGGGAATGCACCACAACCGTGGTCACATCGACTTTGGGAATGTCGTAGATGCCGATCGCTGCAGTCGCGGCAACGGTTGCCACGTTGACAGAAAAGTTCGCAAGGCCACCGCCATCGAGCACATGGTCGGCGGCGAAGGCCGTGATCTTGCCGGTGCTCCGGTCGACCCCGATCCGGGACCGCATCTTGAAGGGATGGCGCTTGATGCCGGCCTGAAACTGTTGATAGCGGTCATGCGCCAGCCGGACCGGACGGCCAGGAAAGAACATAGCCGCCAGCGCCACATAGAGGACGAACGGGGTGTGGTCGCGGCCGCCGAACCCGCCGCCGACATAGGTGAACTGGGCATTGATGCGTGCCGGCTTGAATGGAGCGCTCGCCTTGCCGAGCATATGCTCAATCGATTCAGCCGCCTCGTAGGGAGACTGCACGCCTAGGACGAGTTCCAGGCTTTCGCTTTTGTTGTTGTACCAGGCGATGCCGGCTTCCGGCTCGAGAAACATCGGATCGACGGATTGGGTTTCAAACTCGCGATCCAGCATCAGCAGATTGGAATTTTTCGCTGCGAGTTCGCTTCGAATTTGTTCGCCGTAGACCGCGGCCTTGGAGTAAGGCGCCGGCGTGTCCTTTGCGAGCGGCGACCACACCGGGAGTGGCGAGATCTGGGAGCGTCCCGGGCTGACCCAACCTGCCTGGATCGGCGAATAGACATCGGGCGCATCGGGCGTTGCGCCGGCCACCCGCGTGAAGCGATAGGCACCGTAGCTTGGTATTGCGACCGGGCCGGTCTCTTCGCCGAACCTGACGAAGGTCCCGTCTCGCAACGCCAGCCGCGCCCGGTCGAAGGCGTCAAACGTCTCGAAGATCAACAGCGCGACCGGCTGCCCCATATAGATCGGCGTCTTGCCGACCGGACAGAACAGGTCGCCGGTGTAGAATGCTGGAACGCGCGTGCCGATCTTGTCGAGGTCATCAGCGGTCACGACCACCGACGGCTTGAGCGCGCCGCTCAATCGCGCCAAATCCATTCCGATATAGACATGCGTGGCATCTGGCGCGCGAACCAGGATCGCGTGCGAGGTGCTTTGCGGCCAGCCCGGCAGGTCGGACGCGCGGAAATCAGACGCGTAGAGTTTCGCGCCGGTGACTTTAGCGACGCCGTCGATGCGGCCAGCACCATTGGCCGCCGGGTTCCAGCCCTCGCGTCCCGGGAGTGAGGCACGAGGGGGCAACCCGGCCGCTTCCGCCGACCCCAAGCGTGACAGGCTGAGCGCGATGCCGCTCGCCGACACCCATTTCACAAATTCGCGCCGCGAAGGCCGCATGTTCCTACCTGTCGGTCAACACTATCGGAACTACTTCAGATCGGCGATCGACGCGGGACCCGGCCCGGTTGTCACCAATGTCGGCCATTGCTTGGAGCCGAACGGAACGACGGGCGGCAGGAACGGCGTCATGCCGCGCTTGCCGGTTTCCGCAACGATCGCGACACGCGCGTCGCCTCCCATCAGCTCGTAGTCCATCAGATGATAGTTGCCAAAGAACAGCGAACCGACCGAGCGATCCGCAATGATGCGGGTCAAGGATTCCAGCATGTCTGCCGGCGTCGTCGTGAACGAAACCGTCTCGATCAGCAGCAAGCGGCTGTTGATCGCGTCAGGACCGAAGAATTGCGCCAGGATGCTGAACAGAACGTTGTTCTGGCGAGCCACATAGATTGTGTTGCTCGCGGCATAGGTCTTGTCCCAGTCGGCGCCGAGTTGCTTCTTCCAGTCCGCCAGCACCGTCATCCAGTGCCCGACTTGTGTCTGCGCCGCCCAAGCCACGTTCTTCGCCAGATACGGCGCCTGCTTCTTGCCGAAGGCTTCGAGCGCGGCGAACGGCACGACGCCCTTGGCGACGCACTCGTCCATGAACGCGAGGTTGTTCTGCAAGATGGTGCGGTTGTTGTCGCGCCAACCGGGTTCCATCGGCGTGGCGTCGAGGCCATCGAGCGCCGATTGCATGCGGCTGCGATAGGCCAGCATCGCCCCGCGCCAGGATTTGTCATCGGGGTTGTCGACATAGGGGCCGACGACCTGGGCCAGCGCCATCGTGCTGTGGCCGACCGATTTCAGCAGTTGATAGACGATCGGCACCTGCGGCGCATCCATTGGCGCCATCCCCGGCCGGTACAGGATCATCCGACCGCCGGCGCCCGAGAACAGGGCGAGAATCACCGGATGCTTGTCCAGGATGTTCTTTTGGAAGATCTTTGCTGCATTGCCATAAAGCTCGAACATGCCGGTGTTGAGCGCCAGCATATCCCTAGTCGCGATATCCGAGACGGTTGCAGCCGATTTACCCGAGATCGGCGCCATATAGGCCGGAAGGGTCTGGGCATTGGTGACGGCGCTACTGCTGGCGAGCAGTAGGGCAGCAACAGCCATGCAGGGGAAGAACTTCATGTCACGCTCCTCGCGACGGGGTGTTCTGGATCAGCAGTCAGTTTCCCACTCTCAATGATTCTATTTGCGTTGGCCACGCCAGCGTTGCGTCGATGATGCAGATGGTTGCGGCTTGATTGATGCAAAACGTCAAATAGGAACGTCAAATAGGACGAGGCACTTCCGAAAGGGGCTGGGGATCAATGGGTTCAAACAAACCAGCAGCGCGACGAATGTCGCATCTGAAGGTACTGGCGGTCACCGCGCGGATCGCTAGACTTCCCTGAAGCCAGATTGGGCCGGCAACAGGCCAAGCAGAACAAGGCTGGGTTCGGGAGGTTGAAATGATCCGCTTGAGATTGGCGCTTGCCCTGGCGGCAACGCTTTTCGCGGCACAGACCGTTCTTGGGACAACAGGCCTGGCGCAGGACTATCCCTCAAGGCCAGTCCGGGTGATCGTCCCGTTCGGCGCCGGTGGCCCTGCCGACGTCACCGCCCGCCAGATCGGCAGTATCCTGCAGGAAAGCTTCGGCCAGCCCTTCGTGATCGAAAATCGTACCGGCGCCGGCGGCGTCATCGGCACGGTCGAGGCGGCCAAGTCACCGCCTGATGGTTACACGTTGCTGATGATGTCGAACACCCAGACCGCCAATGAGTCCCTGGTGCCGCAGCGCAAATATGAGCTGATGCGTGATCTCGCGCCGATTGCACCGGTCAACTACTCTGACCTCGTAGTCGTGGTTCACCCTACGGTCCAGGCGAAGACGCTGCAGGAATTCATCGCGCTAGCCAAATCGCAACCCGGCAAGCTGAATTATGCGTCGTCCGGCCAGGGCACGCCGTATCACATGGCCGGCGAGCTGTTCAAAACCATGGCCGGCGTTGATCTCGTGCATGTGCCCTACCGCAACAGCGGCGAGGCGCGTAGCGGCGTGATTGGCGGCCAGGTGCAGATGATGATCGACGCCGTTCCGACGATGACGCCCAATGTCGCGGAGAATCAAGTACGCGCGCTGGCGACCACCGGCAAGACGCGCTCCACGGTGCTGCCCAACGTGCCGACGACGATCGAAGCCGGCGTTGCCGGCTATGAGGCGACCATCTGGCTGGGATTGATGGCGCCGGCAGGAACGCCAAAGACGGTCATCGACAAGATCAATGCCGCCGTGAACGCCGCGGTGAAACGGCCGGATATCGTCAAGCTCTGGACCCAGCAGGGCGCGGTTCCCATGGCGATGACGCCGGAAGAGTTCGACAAATTCCTGCGCGGCGATATTGTGAAGTGGGCTGAGGTCGTCAAGAAATTCGACAAGCCGCAATAAGAACCGCCAGCCAGGGTCTTCGCCCGATGCCAAGCGTTCGATTTCGCCTTAATGGCGTCGAGACGGATGTCGACGCCGATCCCGATCGGTCGCTGCTGGACATTTTGCGCGGGCAGCTCGGCATGACCGGATCGCATTTCGGCTGCGGCGCGGGTGAATGCGGCGCCTGCAACGTCATGCTCGGCGACCACGCCGTGGCGGCCTGCGATACGCCGCTGTGGTCGGTGGCGGACAAGGACATCACGACCATCGAGGGCTTGGGAACGGCTGAGCGACCGCATCCGCTGCAACGGGCCTTTATCGCCGAGCAGGCGCTGCAATGCGGTTATTGCGTCTCCGGAATTCTCATCAGCGCGGCCGCGCTGCTGAAACGAAATCCCGCGCCCACCAGCCGCGAGGTGAAGGAGGCGCTCGACGGTAACCTTTGCCGTTGCGGCTCGCATAATCGCATGGTGCGGGCGGTGCTGCGCGCAGCCGACGAGATGGCGGCGGAATGAACCAGCCAGCGCCGAGCCCGTCCTCGCCCAAATTGCCGGTGAATCTCGCGGCAAACCCGAACCTGTCATCCTGGTTGAAATTTTCGCCGCAGGGACAGGTGACGGTCTCGCCGGGCAAGGTGGAGATCGGGCAAGGTATCGTAACGGCGCTGGCCCAGATCGCCGCCGACGAACTCGAAATCGATATTTCCCGCGTGCAGATGATCCGCGCGTCGACCGCTGTCAGCCCCAACGAGGGCGTGACTTCAGGCAGCCTCTCCGTGCAACAATCGGGACGCGCGATGCGGCATGCCTGCGCCGAGGTACGCCAGATCTTTCTTCAACTGGCATCGGAACGGTTGGGTGTCGACATCGCCTCGCTCGGTGTCGAGGACGGCACCATTTCCGGGCCGGGCAATGTCACGACGAGCTATTGGGAGCTTGCGGAAGAAGTCTCGCTCGATCGCGACGCGACGCCCGATGTGAGACCGAAGCCGCCCACACGCCGCGCCCTCGCCGGAAACTCGGTGCAGCGGATCGACATCCCCGACAAGGTATTCGCGCGACCGCGCTTCATTCACGATTGGGCACTGCCGGAAATGCTGCACGGCCGCGTGTTGCGGCCGCAGAACGCGCGCGTGAAACTCACCGGGCTAAAAGACGACAGCGTCCGCGCGATGGCCGGCTTCGTCGCGGTGGTGCGCGATGGCAGTTTCGCGGGCGTCGTCTGCGAAACCGAGCATGGCGCGGAGGCAGCGCTGCAAGCCTTACGCAAAGGGGCGGTCTGGACCGACGGTGAGCCCCTGCCCGATGAAAGCGATTTAGCTGCATTCCTGAAGGCCGAACCCTCGGAAACAACGATCATCGATAAGCGAACAGCATCGTCGCCCGGCGCCAAGAAGCGGACCCTTCAACGGCGATATACCCGCCCCTATATCGCTCACGCCTCGATCGCGCCCTCCTGCGCCATGGCACAGTGGAATGGCGACCGCGTCCACGTCTGGACCCACAGCCAGGGCGTCTATCTCCTGCGCACCGATCTGGCGCTGGTTCTCAAATTGCCGGCCGAGAGTATCATAGTGGAGCATCTGGAAGGCGCCGGCTGCTACGGACACAATGCGGCCGACGACGTTGCGCTCGACGCTGTGTTGCTCGCCAAAGCCACCGGCGGCCGGCCGGTTCGAGTGCAATGGTCGCGCGAAGCCGAGATGTCGGATGCGCCGCTTGGCGCGGCCATGGCGATCGAGATTGAGGCCGATCTCGACGCAGCGGGCGAGATCATCGACTGGCGCCATTCCATCTGGAGCAACGGCCATGTGGCACGGCCGGGGCGCGCGGCGCAACCGGCGCTGCTGGCGGGATTCGAGCTGGAGAACCCGTTTCCGCGGATGATCTCGACCAATCCACCGCAGGCCAATGGCGGTGGCGGCGATCGCAATGCCGTACCGCTCTATGACTTCCCATCATGGCAGATCGAAAGCCATCGCCTGACGACGATGCCGATCCGCACCTCCGCGCTGCGGACGCTGGGCGCGCAGGGCAATGTATTCGCAATCGAAGCCTTCCTCGATGAGATCGCCGCCGAGCGCGGCGAAGATCCGGTCGCGTTCCGACTACGTCATTTGGGGGACGAGCGGGCCAAGGACGTGATCGGCGCTGCTGCAAGGCGCGCCCGGTGGAAGCCGGAGAAGCAACCCGGCATTGGCTACGGCATCGCCTTTGCCCGCTACAAGAACACCGGCGCCTATTGTGCCGCGGTCGCCGAGATCGAAAGCGCCGAGGATATCCGCGTCCGGAAGCTCACTCTGGCGGTCGATGTCGGCGAAGCCATCAATCCCGACGGCGTCATCAACCAGATCGAAGGCGGTGCGATCCAGGCCACCAGCTGGGTGTTGAAGGAACGCGTCCGCTTCGACCGCGAGCGCATCACCAGCACCAGTTGGACGGAGTATCCGATCCTTCGCTTCAGCGAGGTGCCGGAGGTCGAAGTCGAACTGATCCAGCGCCCGGAGATGGACCCGGTCGGCGCCGGCGAAGCTGCCCATGGTCCAGTCACGGCGGCCATTGCCAACGCTGTGTTTGACGCGCTTGGCGTGCGCATGCGCCATCTTCCTATCACGCGCGAAAGTATCATCGCTGCCATGGAGCAGGCCCCATGAGCAGCCTGAACATCCTGAGCGGCGGCGCGGCACAGGGACTGGTCGGCAGCCTGGCTTCGACATTCAAGGCGCGGACCGGTTTCGATATCGCGGGAGAGTTTGGCGCGGTTGGCGCCATGGCCGACAAATTGCGCAAGGGCATATCGGCCGACATCGTCATTCTGACCACGGCGATCGTGGCCAAGCTTGCCGAGGAGAAGCTTGTGGTCGCCTCGTCGATCGCAAATGTCGGCTTGGTAGAGACCGCCCTCGCCGTTCGCGCTGGCGATCCTCGGGTTACGGTCAAGGATACCGTAGGCTTACGCGAATGCTTGCTTGCATCGGATGCGATCTACGTTCCAGACACGGTAGCCTCGACCGCCGGCATTCACGTCGCGAAGGTTCTGGCGCAACTCGGCATCGCCGACGAGGTCGCTGGCCGGCTCAAGATTTTCCCGAACGGCGCGACCGCCATGCGCGAAATGGCGACTTCCGATGCGCGACGTCCGATCGGCTGCACGCAATCGACCGAGATCATCAGCACCAAGGGCGTCAGCCTGTCCGGAACTCTGCCACCCGGCTGCGAACTCGCGACTATGTACACAGCTGGAATCGCTGCCAATGCTGCCCACGCTCCGCAGGCGCAGGAATTGATCGGCTTGTTGATCGGCGCAGGGCAACAAGAACAACGCGAGCGCGCAGGGTTTATCAGAGGCACGACTTAACAGCTTCTCCCCAAGGGTATCCTACCGTGAAGATCGTCGACCTCAGCCGAGAACTCTATCACCGCACGCCGAGCTATCCAGGCCATCCACCTGTCATGCATGGCGTCTGGAAAACGCACGAAGAATCCCTTGCCGAGTCCGGCAACGTGCACGGACTTGCATCGATGTTCATCTCAATGGTCGATCACGCCGGCACCCACATCGATGCACCCCGGCATTTCGGCAAGAGCGGCATACCGATTGATCAGTATCCGCTGGAGAAATGCATCGTCCCGGGTATCTGCCTCGATCTGCGCCACATCGCGCCGCGCGCGGAGATCACTCCTGCCGAACTCGAGGCAGCCGTGACAAAGGCCGGCGTGCCGGTACCGAGGGGTGGCACCGTGCTGCTCTGCACCGGCCATCACGAACGCACGTTTCCCCGCAAGGAATATTCGAGCGATAATTCTGGTGTGAACGTCGCCGCGACCGAATGGCTGGCACAGCAGGGCGTCGTGCATTTTGGCATTGACTCGATGCGGCCCGGTCCCGAAGGCGACGTGAACGCGCTCGTTCACAAGGCCTGTCTCGACCTCGACATCACCCACATCGAGAGCTTGTGCAATCTGGAAGCGCTGCTCGGTAAAGGCCGGTTCACCTTCATCGGCCTGCCGATGAAGTGGCGCGGGGGCACCGCCTCCCCGATCCGCGCTGTGGCCGTGTTCGACCTGTAAAAACAATATCGCGAAACGCGCCGAAGAATTGGCCGGCTGCACGCCGCTATTCGCCTTCGTCGCCAGATCCGGCTTCGGCCAAAGCCTGCAGCGGCTCGGCCTTCAGTACAACGATCGCGCCGTGCTCGAGCCGCACCCAGTCGCGCGCCGCCCACGCCCGCAACTGCTTATTGATGCTTTCTCGCGTCATACCGACCATCTCGCTGATTTCCTGCTGGGTAATCGCAATGGTTCGGCCCTGCGGTTGTTTCTCGGTTAAGCGAAGCAGCGCGCTGGCCAACCGACCCGGCAAATTTTGCAGGATGACCTGTTCGACCTGATCGCTGGTCCAGCGAATCCGCGTGCACAACAGTTCGATGAACTTCATCGCAAGCCCCGGCTGGCTGCGCACGAAAGGAATGAACTCGCGCCGGTCGATCGTGAAGAGCTCGCAGGGGGTGTTCGCAGTCGCGTCTGCCGAGCGGACAGAGCCGTCAAGCAGCGCGATTTCGCCAAAAATCTCCCCCGCCCCGATCAGGTTCAGGATTGCATTGCGGCCATCGGGCGACGAAATACTGATCTTCACCGTGCCGGAGATAACGGCAAACAGGCTGTTGCCGGGATCTCCCTTGGCGAAGATCGTCGCTCCCCGCTTCAGCGTGACGTGTTTGGCGTAACGGCAGAGTTGATCGAAGGCTTCGGGCTCGAGGTCGACAAAATAGGGATGCTTGCGCAAAACTGACAGTTTGCTGCTCGAAAATCCCTGAGCTTCACCCGTCCTTTGTTGAGGCACGCCAGTCAAACTCCAGAAACTGTTCGGGATGTAGCTCTTCCGTAATCAACGCCGGTTGGCTTTTCAACCGGAAAGCATCCTACTGCGTCGATTTGGCGGCCAAAACACAAAGGCAACCCAGGCATTAACGCTCCGATAACCCTGGAACGGGCGATCGGATAGTACGGCCATTGAGCTATCCCGTCACGCGGAAATAGCCGGACGCCATTGAGGCACCAGTTTCGGCCTCTAACGGACCTCGCCGGCGCTACGCTGCTCCGATCGCTTCGCTCCGGCGGCTTATTCGTTCGCGATTCCCATTTCCTTGATCACGCGCGCGTATTTGGCAAGCTGATCACGCGTCATGACACGCAACTCTTCAGACGAACTGCCGCGCACCGCAAATCCCAGCTCCTCCAGCTTGCGGCGTACCTCGGGATCACCGACCGCCTTCAGCGCCTCGGCGTTCAACCGAGCGATGATCGCCTTCGGCGTGCCGGCAGGCGCAAGAATCGCAAACCAAGAATTGAAGAAGAATCCTGGCAAGCCGGATTCAGAGACGGTCGGCACGTCGGGGAATTGCGCCAATCTTTTCTCGGTAGTCACTCCGATCAGTTTGAGCTGGCCGCCGCGCACCAGGGCAGCAACCGTGCCGATCCCCTGGAAGCCGACTGGAATCTGACCTGCGGCGACATCGGTGGCAGCTTGCGTTGCGCCCTTATAGGGCACGTGAGTCAGCGATATGCCGGCCGCGGAAGCAAACATCGCCATGGCCAAATGCTGCGGGCTTCCCGGGCCACCCGAGCCCTAATCGATCTTGCCAGGCGTTGCTTTCGCGGCTGCGATCAGATCCGCCGCGCTTTTGAAGCTGGCCCGATTGCTGGTGACCAGCCCCCACTCCACGGTTGCAACCAGCGATACCGGTTCGAAATCCTTCAATATGTCCCAGCGCATCGTGGACTGCAGGTTGGGCACCATGGTCATGACGCTGTCGTTGAAGCCGCCGATCGTGTAGCCGTCCGGTTCAGCCCGCGCGACCTGCTCCGCCCCGATCATCCCTGAAGCGCCAGGCTGATTCAGGATCACGAACTGCTGGCCCATATTGTCGGCCATTTTCTGCGTCACGATCCGCGCCGCAACGTCGACGGCACTCGCTGCAGCCAGCGGCACAATCATCTTGATGGGCCGGTCCGGATAGGATGTCTGTGCGATTGCATGGGAGCTCAGGAGCAGTGCGAGCGCCGGAATCAACGAATGGAGCAGGCGCATTTCATGATTCTCCGCAGACGGTCAGGATTTGGGATATGGGCCACATCTTCCGGAGAATGATTGCTCCTCCACGCCAGCTTGGCAATCTGGTCGGCAGCGAAATGAAGAATGAGCCGGTGCGTCAATCGACATGCGAGGCAAGAAGGATGGCCCGGCACGAGGGAAGCTATCGATGGCGGAACGATAATTTTGAGAAACGCCGCCGAAGGGTAGGCTTAAGAGCCTCCTAAAGCAGTTTCCCATCTGGCCCGAAAAACGGGTGCGGACCGTCAAACGCCCCAATCGGCACCTGATGAGTGACGATGCTGCCGAAGTCCTCGCCCGGAAACCAGCTGTGGAGGTGAAAGGCCGGCGGCTCCACCTTGAACGAGGGCCCGCGGAGCTCAGCAAGGTCAAGATCGACCGCGTGGTTCGGCGCCGGACAGATCGTGGTCGGCACGCCCGCAAACATCGTCAAGGCCGCGCGGTGAATATGACCGGTCGCGATGAGTTGCACACGCGGATGACGCCGAACGATGAGGGCGAGTTCGCTCGAGTTGAGGAGATTCTGGCGATCCATGTGCCAGATACCGGCCTTGAACGGCGGATGATGCAGAAACAGCAGCGCTGGCCGATCGGGCGAAGCCGCCAGGGCCGCGTCAAGCCAGCGCAGCGTGGGCTCTTCGAGTTCGCCATGCGGCTTTTGGTGTACGCTTGAGTCCACCAGCAGCAGATCCAGCCCCCCGATCTCAATCCTCTGATTGAGCGCCCCAGACGCCAAGGCATATGGAGCGGAGGGGAACGCATCGCGCATCAACTGACGCGAGTCGTGATTGCCGGGAATGCCGGCGAATGGGAGTTTCAATGGCGTCAGCAGCCGCTTAAGCTGCTGATATTCCTCAGCCGTCGGCGTATCTGCCAGATCACCTGATATCACCACAAAATCAGGTGCCGGCTGAAATTCGTTCAACGCCGCGACGCAACGCTCCAGGGCCCTGGCAGTATCGACCCGGCCATAGGCGAGCGAGCCTGGCGGCTTGATATGCAGATCGGAAATTTGGGCGATACGAACCGGTTTTGGCGACATTGGCGTTCTCAACTTTCGGACGGCAGCAAACGAACGGCTTCCGGCGAAATCAACAACCCGACCCGTTCGCCGGCCTTGGCTTGTACCGTATTCGGCGCATCAACAGTAAATAGCCTATTGGATACACCGCTTATCACCAGTCGTTGCCGGTCGCCAATAAAGCTGACGCTGTCGATGACGCCGGAAAGCGGGGCACTCCCCGTCTCCACTACGCGGATCGTTTCGGGACGAATCATGGCGACCGCCGCCGACATACTTTCACCGCCCCCAATCGCCTGCCGCCCGCCCGGCAAAACAAGATGACCGTTCTCGATCGGCGCTTCAATGATGTTAGCGGCACCGATGAATTCGGCCACGAAACGACTTTGCGGCGCGAAGTAGATCTCGCGCGGCGTACCGATCTGCGCGATCGTCCCTTTCTGCATGACGACGACGCGATCGCCGAGTTCCATCGCTTCGGCCTGGTCGTGCGTTACATAGATTGTGGTGATGCCAAGCGCGCGCAGCAGGCGATTGAGCTCACCGCGCAGCCGGTCGCGCAGCGCCGCGTCGAGCGCCGTCAGGGGTTCGTCGAGCAACAGGATACCCGGCCGGATTGCAACTGCACGCGCCAGCGCCACGCGTTGGCGCTGTCCCCCGGACAGCTGATCGATGCGGCGATTCTCTAGCCCGGAAATGTTGGTCAGCGCGACCAGTTCGGCGACGCGCGCCGCACGCTCCTTGGCCGGCACACCGCGGATTTTCAGGCCGTAGCCGATATTGTCAGCTACGCTCATGTTAGGAAACAGCGCGTAGGACTGGAACACCATGCCGACGTTGCGCCGTTCGATCGGCACCGACGTCATATCCTTGTCGTCGAACAGTACCTTACCGCCGGCATCAGGCAATTCGAGTCCCGCGATGATGCGCAGCATCGTGGTCTTTCCGCATCCGGACGGACCAAGCAACACCAGCGTCTCACCACGCGCAATATCGAGCGTCGCGGGCTCCAGCGCGCGCGTACCATCGATAAACGTCTTGCCGCAAGCCTCAATACGCACCGACGCGCCATGTCCTGCTGACGCGTTCATCTCTTCTGTTCCTTCTCGGCAAAGAATTGCATGGCCACCAACAGCGGGATGATCATTACGAAGAATATCAACGTATAGGCCGACGCGACCTCGAGCCGCATCGAGGCGTAGCTGTCCGCAAGCCCGATGGGCAGCGTCTTGGTCAGGGGTGTATGAAGCATCCAGGTCAGGTTGAATTCGCCAAGCGAAAGCGTCACCACCATCAGGCTGCCGGCAAGTATCCCCGGCACGGCATTCGGCACGATCACGTCGCGGAAGCGCCGCCACGGTGATGCGCCGAGCGACGCCGCACCTTCGTCGAGCGTCTTGATATCGACCGTTGCAAACACCGCCATCACTGATCGCACCATAAAGGGCATGGTGAAAATAACATGCCCCACCAGGATAAAGAGCCAAGAACGGCGGAAGTCGCTGAAGCCTTGGTAGGTGAGCAGCAATGCCAGGGCAATTGCCAGACCTGGTATCGCCAGCGGCAGCGTGATGACCTCCTCGACGATGCGCGACAGCCGCCCTCCCCGCACGTGCAAGGCGTATGCTGCAGGAACACCTATGGCCAGCGTCACGGCGAGCGTTGCAAAGGCGATCACGAATGACAGCAGGATAGTGCCGGCATAGAGCTGCCAGACCTGGACAACCCATTGCAGGGTCACGCCGGACTGGATGCCGCGAAAATAGTTCACGGTAACGCCGGCGGAAATCGACAGGATTGCGGGCACCACCAGGAATCCGGCGACGATTAATGTAAAAATGAGCTGGCCGGTGAAGATCAGACGATCACGCATGGCTCATCCAGCCGCCGCAACTGCGCTGCCGCTGAAGGAGCGGGCGAGCGCCAGGATGAACCAGGTAATGATGCCGAGCCCGACCGACAGCGCGGCCGAAGTCGAAAAATTCGCAGCCAGCGTGAACTCGGTATAGATCAGCATCGGCAATACATCGATGTTGGTCGCCAGCGTAAACGCGGTACCGAACGCGCCCATCGCCGTCGCAAAGGCAATCGCACCGGAAGCGACGAAGGCCGGTGCCAGCGCCGGCAACACCACATCGCGCTGCACCGCCCATGGACTGGCCCCCAACGAACGGGCTGCCTCTTCCAAACCAACATCGAGCTTCTGCACCGCGGCCATGATGGTGAGGATGACGCGCGGGATCGAGAAATAGAGATAACCGAGGAACAGCCCGTAGATCGAATAGGCAAAGACCAGCTTTTCGCCAAGCATGCGGTTGGAAAGATCACCGATCAGCCCCTGGCGCCCGGCGAGCAGGATGATCAGGAAGCCGATAACCACACCGGGAAACGCCAGCGGAAAGGTCAGCATCGCAATCAGTACGGCGCGGCCGGGGAAGCGATGCCTCTGCAAGAACATTCCAGCAATCGTCGCCACGATCAGCGTCACAATGGTGGTCGCAGCCGCCAGCACGACCGTATTGATCAAGGTCGCGCGGTAACGCGGCTCGGTCAGGATCGCCAGATAGCCCGCGACGCCTTGCGGACCTTCCGCCCCGGTCACGACCAGCCGCGCCATCGGGAGCAGAAAAAACGCCGCCGTCACCACCGCAAGCGGCAGCAGGCACAACCAGACAAAGGATCTATGCGACATCAGCAGAAGGCGCCCCGGAGCTTCAGTTCTGACGAATCAGAACCGAAGCTCTACTTTATCGACGCGTTTTCTTCACGCGAACCGGTACCCACTTCGCTCGAAAACGCTCTAACCGGACGCCATATTGCCTCAGCGAACCTCGGCGAGATAGCGGTCGACGAAGCCTTTTTGCATGTTTTCCATCTGACCCCAGTCGACATTTTTCGCGCGAGTGTAGTCGCTGTCGGGCAGGAACTTCTTCTTCACGGCCTCAGGCAGATCGATCGGCCGCGCGGGACGCAGATAGGCGTTGGTCCAGATCGCCTGCCCCTTGTCGGACAGAAGATAGTCGAGAACCTTTTTGGCCTTGTCCTTGTGCGCCGCGTTCTTGACGAGGCCAACGACGTAAGGAAAAACCACAGAACCTTCGCAAGGGATCACAAATTCGAAATTGCCTTTCTCCGAGTACTTCGCGCGATAGGCGTTGAAATCGTAATCCAGCAGGATCGGCATCTCGCCCGAAACCACACGGGCGTAGGAAGTCTGCTTGGGGACGATCGGGTCATTCTTCTTCAACTCCTTGAAGAAGCTGATTGCGGGATCAAAATTGGCCGCCGAGCCGCCAAGCGCCAGGTTGATCGCGACTGCACCGACATACCCGACCGCGGCTGAAGACGGGTCGAGATAGCCGACCATACCCTTATAGTCGGACTTCAGAAGGTCCTTCCAGCAGGCCGGCACCGGCTTGCCGCCAAGCGCATCCTTGTTCACGAACAGGCCAAGCGTGCCCGAATGAATCGTGGTCCAGAAGCCATCGGCATCCTTCAGGCCGGCCGGGACCTGTTCCCAGTTGGCGGGCTTATAAGGCTCGAGGGCATCCTGCGCCTTGGCCTTCATGCCGAAAGTAACGCCGAAATAGCCGATATCGCCGACGGGGTTGCTCTTCTCGGCCAGTATCTGCGCCAGCGCCTGACCGGAGTTCTTGTTGTCGTGCGGAATATCGTAATTGAGGTCGGCCTTGATCGCCTTGAGCATGGAGGCCCAGTCCGCCCATTCCGGGGGACAATTGTAGCAGATGACGTCGGCCGCTTTGGCAGATTGCCCGGGCGCGATCAGCGATAGCGCCAGCATGGCAAGAACAAGGCGGACGCTCTTCATGGAAAACTCCGATTTAGTGAGGCCGTGAAAGGATTTCAGCACCAACCGGGGACCAAGTACAGGCCGCGGATGAAGGATTTGCGACAAACCGTTTTGCTATGCAGCAAACGATGCCGCGTCGCTTCCGGCATCCGGCAATTCGTCCAACTGCGATTTCCGCTAGGCTCGGGCGTGAGAGGATCCGCTGCATGTATCAGCCCACTGGCGTCAGACTTCGCCCAAACTGCTCATCCCTGATCGCATGAAAGCCTGGGTTCTCGGCGACCCTGATCAACTCGCTTTGCGAGAGAAACCGGTGCCCGTTCCCGCACGGGCTGAGGTCCTGGTCCGGATCGATGCGGTTGCGATCTGCGCGACTGACCTTGAGATTATTCATACAGGCTCGCCGGCGAGCATCCAGGGCGGCCTGCCCTTCAATAAGAATTTTACGCCGGGCCACGAATATATGGGCACCGTCGCAGCTCTCGGGCCTGACGTGGACGAGTTCGAAATTGGGGAGCGTGTTAGCGTGGAGATCCACGCTGGTTGCGGCCAGTGCAAACGATGCCGCCAAGGCATGTACACCTCGTGCCTGAATTACGGGAAGCCCGAGAAGGGTCACCGTGCCAATGGATTCACTACCGATGGCGGTTTTGCGGAATATGCCGTCAACCACATCAATACGCTGGCGCGGGTGCCCGACACCATGAGCGATGCGGAGGCAACGCTGGTCGTCACCGCCGGCACGTCGATGTATGGCTTGACCGAGTTGGGAGGGTTGGTCGCCGGTGAGAGCGTCGTGGTGATCGGACCGGGCCCGATTGGACTGCTCGCGGTGGCGGTTGCCAAAGCGCTCGGCGCCAGCCCGGTGATCCTGACCGGAACGCGCAACAGGCGGCTGGCGATCGGCAAGGAGCTCGGCGCAGACCGCGTGATCAATATCAACGACGAAGACGCAGTCGAGATCGTCAAACAACTAACCGGCGGTATTGGCGCCGACTATGTGGTAGAATGCGCCGGGAATGAGACGACAATCAATCAAGCTATTCACATGACCAATCGTGGCGGAAAAATCTGCCTTGCGGCGTTTCCGCATGATCCCGTCACGATGGATATCGCGCATCTCGTAAAGAACAACATCCATGCCTATGGCATTCGCGGCGAAGGCCGCAGCGCGACCCGCCGCGCTATGGCGCTGATGGCAGAACAACGCTTCGATGCGACGAAAATCCACACGCACACATTTCCGCTGGCCGATCTGCCGACTGCGCTAAGATACGCGCGTGAGCGTGTTGACAATGCTATCAAGGTGGTCGTTACCAATCCGAAAGCGAGCTCGATCGCGAGCGCAGCAGCCGAGTGAACACTGGTTTAGCTCGTCGTTCGTCAGATTCGGCCCAATGCGTTCAGGATAATCTGGGGCGTCAGCGGAATTTCCGTAACGATCGTCCTAAACGGCCTGAGCGCGTCATTAACTGCATTGGTTACCGCAGCCGCCGCTCCCGCCGTTCCGGCCTCGCCGGCGCCTTTCGCGCCTAATTCCGACTCCAGCGTCGGCGAGACCACGTGCCCGACATCAATATCCGGCATTTCGCCGGACATCGGCACCAGATAATCGGCCATGTTGGCGTTGGTGAGCTGACCACGTTCGTCATAAACGCATTTTTCGAACAGCGCGGCGCCGAGGCCCTGCACCACCCCGCCCCTGATCTGTTCGTCGACCAGCTGCGGATTGATGATCGTGCCGCAGTCCTCGACCACCCAGTGCTTCAACAGTTTGACAAAGCCGGTGTCGGTATCGACCTCCAGCCACGAGGCCTGAACACCATTGGTAAAGGCGAAGGGATATTCGCGCGGAACAAAATGCCGTGTCGCCATCAGCTCCGCCTGAATGCCCGGCGGCAGCGTATCGGGGCGAAAATAAACGATCCTTGCCAATTCACTCAGTTCAATGCGCGGCGCGCCATCGCTGACGTTCACAACGCTGTTATTGATGATGTCGAGTTCGCCGGGTGTGGATTGTAGGATAGCGGCAGCGACATCAAGGATGTTTCTGCGCAGGACTTTGGTGGCCTGAAGTGCCGCCTCACCGCCGATGCCGGCGCCGCGCGAGGCCCAGGTGCCACCTCCATAAGGCGTGTTGTCGGTATCGCCGAGGATGACGCGAACGCGATCCATCGAGACACCGAGCACGCTACCGACGATCTGGGCGGTGAGCGATTCCGATCCCTGCCCCTGCTCGGTGATGCTGGTGTGGCAGACCACGGCTCCCTGGGCATCGAGCCGTACCGCGACGCCATCCTGCGACGATATCTTGGCGCCGCCGACGCCATAGAATGCCGCGCTGGGATTGGTGACTTCGATAAAGCTGGCGATGCCGATACCACGGTGAATGTTTCTGGCTCGCAACGTGGCCTGTTCCGCGCGCAGCGCGTCATAGTCCATCATCTTGATAAGCTTCGCCAACGCGGCATGGTGCGACAATTGCTCGAAACGTAAACCTGAGGGCGAGGCGCAGGGATAAGCGTCGTCGGCAATCAGGTTGCGGCGGCGAATTTCGACGGGATCCATGCCGATCTTCATCGCCGCCAGATCGACCAGACCCTCGGTCACCGAGCAGGCGATCGGATGCCCAACCGCGCGATATTGACACATGACGTTCTTGTTCTGGAAGACGACGCGGGCACGGGCGCGGTAGTTCTTGGTCGCATAGGGCCCACCGACCAGGTTGACGACCTGATTGGCCTCGATGGCGCTGGTTCGCGGATACATTGAATACGGCCCGATACCCGTAAGATCGTCGATCTCGAACGCGGTGATCGTACCATCGCGTTTAACTCCGATCTTTCCCTTGCAGCGATGGTCGCGCGCATGGATGTCGGTGTTAAAACTCTCGACCCGGTCGGCAACGAATTTGACCGGCCGCCGCAGCAGTTTCGACAGTGCGTAAGTCGCCATTTCGTCGGCATAGATGTGGACCTTGATACCGAAGGAGCCGCCAACGTCCTTGCAGACCACGCGGACCTGGGACTCCTGAAGACCGAGATGCAGCGCCGCAATATTCTGCACCATATGCGGGGCCTGCGTTCCCTGATAGATCGTCAGCCGCGCTTCGGCTGCGTTCCAGTCAGCAACTACCGAACGCGGCTCCAGCGTCACGCCGGTGTGCCGCCCAAAAATGAATTCTGCTTCCACCACCTCGTCGGAGGCAGCAAAGGCCGCGTCGACGGTGCCTGCATCATGATTACGCTCGAAGGCCAGATTGTCGCCGAGCGCGGGATGGATCACAGACGTTGTGGGGTCGAGCGCAGTTTGCATGTCCGTCACAGCGTCGAGTTCCTCATACGCGACGGCGACATGTTCTGCCGCATCCTCGGCAGCGGCGCGGCTAGTTGCGATGATTGCAGCGACGGCTTCGCCCTGCCAGCACACCCGATCAACCGCGATCGCGCTTTGCGGCGCGGATTTGAGACCCTTCAAGTGCGAAAGCACCCCAACCCACGGTGTGATGACCGCAGCAATTTCCTGGCCCGTGACGACGGCAATTACACCCGGCATGCGTTTTGCCGCTGCTGCGTCGATACCGGTGATTCTTGCATGCGCGTGCGGCGACCGCAGGAATACAACATGCGCCATGCGCGGCAGTTCGATGTCGCTGACATATTGCCCGCGTCCCTGCATCAGCCGGTCGAGGTTCGGCCGCGGCACGGTCTTGCCGATATAGGAGTTCGGCCGGTCGAGCACCGAAAACGCGTCGCGATTCTCAGGTGCACGCGTCATGGCGCGCGTTCCGCGCGCAACCGCGCTGTCGTCTCAATCGCATCGACAATCGCTTGATAGCCGGTGCAACGGCAATAATTACCGGAAAGGTGCTCACGAATCTCTTCGCGATCCGGCACAGGAGTCTGCTTCAGCAGATCCTGCGCCACCATCAACATTGCCGGTGTGCAGAAGCCGCATTGCAGGGAGTTGCGATCGCGGAACGCAGCCTGCAAATCCGCGATTTCACCGCTGTCGGATAACCCCTCGATCGTTTCGACCGATCCTTCTTGGGCCTGCACCGCCAGTATCAGGCAGGAGCGCGCGATCTCGCCATTGAAGCGCACCGTGCAGGCACCGCAAACCCCGTGCTCACACCCGACATGCGTGCCGGTCAACTTCAGATGCTCACGCAGGAAATCCGCCAGGTTCAGCCGGGGCAGCACATGGGCCTCGACGCGCTCGCCATTAACCTCGAGTGAAATGGGCACAGGGGTCACGCACGTGCTCCCGCACGCAGATCGGGGCAGGAAAGCAGCGTGGCCACACAACGAGAGAGCAAGACCTTCGCCAGATGCCGCCGCATAGCAGGGGTTGCCTGCTGATCCTCCTGCGGATCAAGCTCTTCGCTGAGCGCCGCGGAGGCACTGGCCAATACTTCCGATGTGACCGCGACGTTCACGAGATTCTCGGCGGCCTTGGCGAGCAACGGCCGATCGCCAACGGCGAAAAAGCCAAGGCGGAGATCAGCGAACTGGTCACCTTGAATAATCGCCTGCGCGGCCAAGCCGACAATGGCATAGTCACCTTGACGGCGGGCAAATTCATGGAAGAAGTGCGCGGAATCTTTCTGCGCGACAGGCAGTTCGACGGCAACCAGCAGTTCCTGTGGCGAAAGTGCAGTCTCATAAATGCCGGTGAAGAATTCTTGAGCAGGGATTCGCCGCTCGCCCTGTGGTCCGCAAACAATGACGGTCGCGCCCAGTGCTACCATGCAAGCCGGCAATTCGGAAGCCGGATCCGCGTGCGCAAGGCTGCCGCCGAGCGTGCCGCGGTTGCGGATCGCCGGATGCGCGACATGAGAGGTAGCGTCCCTCAACAGAGGAGCATGGGTCGCGATTTCGGGAGATCCCAGGACGTCCACGTGACGCGTGAGCGCACGAACCGTTAAGACGTCGCCTTTCACAACTATCCCGCGAAGCTCAGCCAATCCACCGATATCGACAATGAATTCGGGGGAGATCAGGCGCAGATTCATTGCCGGCATCAGGCTTTGGCCGCCGGATAACACCTTGGCCTTGTCGCCGTACGCAGCCAGCAACTCCAGCGCATTCACAACGCTGGTAGCGCGGGCGTAAGCGAAAGCCGAGGCTTTCATTTCGACGCAACCTCCCCCGGCAGCATATCGTCATTTTCTTTGGATTAGACGGCGACAATTTTCAAAGGTCAAGTTTGTTTATCGAGTGATTATTTCGGTGCCTGCAACATTGGGACTTGTTATCATGTTGCGGTCGAAGCAGGTTTCCCACCAAACGAAACGCCTGCCCTTGGGGAGGAGCAGACCATGAAGCTTGGGTTCTTCACGATGCCCATCCATCCTGTCGACAAGGATTGGCGGCTGTCTCTCAAGGAGGATCGCGAAGCCTTCCTGTTGGCCGACGAACTCGGGTACAGCGAAGCTTATGTCGGCGAGCACGTCACCGATAAGGCCGAGAACATCACTTCCTGCATCGCATTCATCGCCTGGCTTGCCGCGGCGACCAAGCAAATCAAGCTTGGTACCGGCACCATCAACATGCCGAACACCCATCCGGCAGCGCTCGCAGCCTCGATCGCGATGCTCGATCACATGCTCGACGGCCGCCTGATCTTCGGTATTAGCCCCGGTGGGCTACTGTCCGACGCCGAAGTCTTCGGCAATCTCGGCGCAGATCGCAACGCGATGTTCCTGGAGGCGATCAATCAGGTCCTTGATATCTGGGCAAGCGAGCCACCGTATAACCTCCAGGGCAAGTACTGGAATGTATCGGTACAGAAAACCGTGATTGAGGACATTGGTCAGGGCTTCATCGCGCGCCCGCTACAACGACCGCATCCGCCGATAGTGGTGACGGCAGTGGCGCCGTTCTCGAAAGGTGTGACCGAAGCCGCCGCACGTGGCTGGGATCCGATTTCGGCGAACTTTCTGATGCCGGCTTGGGTCAACAGCCATTGGCCGAAATACGTTGAAGGCTGCGAACGCGTCGGCCGCCCCGCGGAGACGGCGAACTGGCGGGTCGCCAAAAGCATATTTGTCGCCAAGGATGCCGCCACGGCAAAAGCCTATGCGACGGATCCGAACGGTCCATATGTCTATTATTATCGCTCGCTATTCACCAAGTTGAAGCGTGGCGGTCGTATCGAACTGTTCAAAACACGCCGCGATCAGCCCGACGAGGAAGTGACGCTCGAGTCGATCTGCGACAAGCTCATCATTCACGGCACACCCGATAGCGTGGCCGACCAACTGCTGGCTTTTCAGGAGGAGACCGGGCCCTTTGGTACGCTGCTTTATGCCGGCAAGGACTGGAAGGATCGCGAGCTTGGACGTCAGTCGATGATCCTGATGGCCGAAAAGGTCATGCCGCGCATCAATACGGACATGTCCGGCAAGGCGTCCGAATAGGTCAATTCAGTCAAGGAATCTGCCGTGGCTCTCAGTGATCGTATCCCCTATCAGGCCCAGATCGACCGACCGAAGTTGACGCTTCCCGGCGGCAAGAAGCTCGCAGTGTGGGTGATTCTCAACGTCGAGGAATGGCGGATCGAGAACGCGATGCCGCGGACGGTGCTGAGTCCGCCGATGGGACAACCGCTGCTGCCTGACGTGCCGAACTGGTCCTGGCATGAGTACGGCATGCGGGCCGGCTTCTGGCGACAGTTCAAGGCGCTGACCGACCGCAAGATGCCGGTAACGCTGGCCCTGAATGCCAATGTCTGCAATTCCTATCCGCGCGTTGCGTCCGCCGCGCTCGAAGCCGGCTTCGAGTTTATGGGCCACGGATTCCAGCAGGGGCCAATGCACAAGCTCGACAATCAAGCCGATGCGATCAAGCGCTCCGTCGAAACAATCGCAAGATTTACCGGCAAATCACCGCGATCATGGGAGAGCCCGGGCCTCACCGAGACCGAGGAAACTCTCGATCTTCTGCGCCTCAACGGCATCGAATATCTGGCGGATTGGGTAATCGACGATCTGCCGCAGGATATCGCCACGCCCCACGGCACCATAACGACTATTCCCTATTCGGTCGAAACCAACGACATCGTCGTCCATGCACTGCAACATCAGCCCTCCGAGCAATTCCTGAAGCGTGGCATGGATCAGTTCGACCGGCTCTATCTCGAAGGCGAATCGAACGCGCGGATCATGGCGATCTCGATCCATCCCTATATTACGGGGGTCCCGCATCGCATCAAATATCTGGAAGCGCTGCTGGACTACGTCATCAGCCATGACGGCGTGGCACTGATGACCGCAAGCGAGATCGGCGACTGGTATCGCGCGGAAACAGCTGGAAAATGACGGCTGGCTTATCCTGCCACCCTGATTGGTGCGCGGCGGACGTCCGGCGAGGATTCATTAACCCGCTCGAAGCCGGCCAGAAAGACATCCAGCGCATCGCTGATGATGCGATCCTTGTCTTCGAGCACCGGCGATTCGTAGATGTATTTGCGGACGCCGTAATAGAAGATTCCACCGTGGAAGACCCAAGCCAGTTCAAGTTCGGTCGCACTCGGCTTGTTTTGCACGATAAGCCCGGCCTCATGACGGCACTCCCGGATGATCCGGGTCAGGATCTTGTCCTTGACCATGCCGACATACCAGCGATTGATGTCGAGGCCTTTCAAGCCCGAGTAGAGATAGATGCGAAGCCATTTCCGGGTGAAGATCGCGTCGGTATAGGCGCGATAGAATTCCAGCAGCCGGTCGCGAAGCGGCCGTGAGCGGTCGGTCAGCAGTTTCTCCCAACCGGTTTCGAGCGGATCGAGATAGACCGTGCGATAGACCTCCTTGATCAAGTCATCCTTGCTTGGAAAATAACGATAGAGCAGTGGCTGCGTTACGCCAAGCCGCCGCGCCAGTGCCCGCGTTCCACCACCAAATCCTTCTTCCGAGAAAAATTCGGTCGCCTTCGCAAGAATTTCCCGGCGACGATCGTCGGGCGAGAGGCGCCTTTGCTTGGTGCCAGCACGTTTGGGCTTATCTTTCCTGATCATCAGGATTTGCCGTCATCGCCGGCAAGGAAGCGGCCGAATCCGCCGCGTGCAAACAACAGGGGCTCCTGCCCATTATAAGTATAGGCTTCGACGGCTCCCAGGAAGATGATGTGGTCACCGCCGTAATATCGATTGGCGGCACGGCACTGAAAACTTGCGACGCTGTCAGCAAGCACCGGCGCGTTGCCGAGTCCTGGCGTCCAGCTCACGCCGGCGAACTTGTCGGCGGAGGATTTTGCGAATTGCGAGGCCAATGTCTGCTGAGAAGCACCGAGAACATTGACTGCGAAATGGCTGGCGTTCTGGAAGATGGTCAAGCCCTGCGAGAACATGCCGAGGCTCCACAGGACCAGCGGCGGATTCAGCGAAACTGAGGCAAAGGAGTTACAGGTCACGCCATATGGCTTTCCGTCAGCCGCCATCGCTGTAACAATAGTGACGCCGGTAGCGAACGTACCGAGCGCATTTCGAAAATCCCGGGGATCGATCGCCGAGTTGTCGCTGGCGAACTCGTTAGCGGGATCGGCTGGATGTTTGGGTGCGTCGGACATCCACCTCGCCTCAGAGCGTCAGGTTTTCGGACGGCAGGCCAAGCGCTACACGTCCATAATTGGTTCCCGCCGCATCGAAATTGAACGCGAGGTGCGAATTCACCGCGTGGGCATCGCGAAACTGCCGCTGCAACGCACCTGACGTAAACAGACTGCGCGCGCCGCTTGCAGCAAACAGCAGCGACACGGCGTCAGTGCAAAGGTTGACCGAAAATGCGCCGTCACGCCTCAATCGTGTCTTGTCTGCTATGTCCGGAACGTGACCACGTCGAGCATCCGCCATCGCATCGATGCAGTTCGTGCGCATGACCAGCCGCGCCGCGTCGATCTTGGCGGAGGCTTCCGCGATCTTGATCTGGGTCGTCTGCATATCGCTAAGCTTGGCACGATTATAGGTCGAGGCGCGATGACGTGCGAATTCGACATAATCATTCAAACAGGCCTGTGCATTACCCAGACCGACGCCTGATAATACATAAGGGAACAACGAGAAAACCGGCAGCGCATAAAGGGCGTTTGGATTGATCGCACTCCCCGGGGTTGGCCCGCCGGTAAGATCGCTGACGGCGACCGTCATCTGCTCCGCGACGAAGGCGTCCGTGACGCTAACATCGTTCGATCCGGTCCCGCACAGACCGGTCGCGTTCCAGGTATCGTTGATCTTGTAGTCGCTCTTGTTGAGCAGGAATATCCGGTATTCGATGCCGTCGGCGTCATCGTCGGATGAAACCACGCTGGCGAGCATGTTCCAATCGCAGGATTCGACGCCTGAGGAAAACGGCCAGTGGCCGTTCAGCACATAACCGCCAGCGACCTTTCTGGCGCGGCCGGCTGGAAAGATGAATGACGAGGCGATCAATGCATCGGCGTCCTTGTTCCAGACGGCGTCCTGCGCATGGCGGTCAAACATGCCCAGCATCCAGTGATGGCTTGCAAGGTTGGCAAAATTCCACGCTACGGAAGCATCCGCCTGCCCCAGCGCATCGGCGCAATCGACCAGTGCAACATAGTCGAGTTCGGAGCCGCCGACGCGTTTGGGCTGCACGATCCGGAACAGGCCGGCATCGTGTAAATCTCGCTCGGTCTCCGGTGGCAGGCGCCGCAGTTCTTCGGTCCTGGCAGCACGCTCCCGCAGCTTCGGGATCAACGCTCTGGCGCGCGCGACGATAGCGGCATAGCTGCCCGTACCCGGTCCCGCGAGCGAACTTGCATCTGGCCTGCGGCCGTCCCCTGGCATTGGCGTTTCCTTGCCCAACCCGTCGTTGCGAACTGGAAGCGGTTGAGCCTGGCCAGTCTACCGCCTCACCGCCAATGATCAAGGCGCGCGGAATACGGCTCTTCCGCCAAATGGGGCTGCTGCAACCTATGCATCGTGCTAAAAACGAAAAAGAGCCCGGCGGCCGTCAGGCCACCGGGGCGAGGAGTACTTCGAAAGAATGCTGGACGCTTGCTATCCAATGAGCTTGCGCCAATAAAGCGTATTTGGCCAAGCCCATGGGACTGGCGGCTGAAACAGCCGGTAACCCTTGCTGCGCAACCAATTGACGTGAAACGCCAGCACCTGCCCCACGGATTCGTAATAATCCAGGATCCGAATTTCGGCTCCCACCCATTGCACGATCCAGATCGTGAAAGCATCGGCCGTCGCGCCTGAGCCGCCGATGTCGATGAAGGCGCGCAGCGGCAACAGCGGATCGGCCGAGACCTTGCCGATCCGTCCGTCGCTGCGCGCCTGCGACAGCATCCCGGCGAAGTATGCGCCCTCGAACGCGCCGATGTAGTCGCCCTCCCAGATGTGGTCATAGCGATCCGGATAGAGCGACAAATCGAGTTGCCGCTCCTCCTCCAGCACGGAGGGAAACCAGGGATTGTCACGCCAGCTCGCCTTGATCACGCACGCACCCGGCGGCTTGCGCGTCCGCAGGAAATCGTCGATCGCATCAGACTTCCGGCGCGGGTTCCAGCTCGCCCACAATTCCGAGCGTTCGGCGCGGATCGTCGGTCGCAGCAGCGACAGGCTGCGCGCGCTCAGATTCTGAGCCTCGTCGATCCAGGCAACGCGAAACCCCTCAAGCGATTTGATGGAATCCGCAGTGTGATCCTGCATCCCCCGAAAGATGATGATGCCGTCTCCGGGCGTTTCGATCTTGTCGCTGTAGAGCTTGAAACCGCTGCCGACGCCGAGCGCGGCGATCTTGCTCTCGATCAACCGCTTGCTCGACTGCGCCAACGTCCGTTGCGCCTCACGAATGCAAACCGCGAGCGTGCCGCGCTCGGCCTGGCAGGTCTCGACCAGAAGCTCGCCAAAAAAATGCGATTTTCCGGAACCCCTGCCGCCAAAGGCTGCGCGGTACCTGCTGGGCCGAAGCAACGGCTCAAATACTTTCGCCGTGGGGATCGTCAGGGTTGACGATGAGCCGCTCGATCCGTTCGGGAGGCTTTTTCGAACCGTCATTACCGCTCTCCGATGGTTGCATGGCTTTGCCCCAGCCGCGATCGAGGACGGCGTTGGCCGCCGAGACGCGCGCCGCAGGCGTCGCATCCTTGCTTTGCATGATTTTGACCAGGACGTTGATGGCCGTCTTGGTGTGGCTCCGTGCCAGTGAGCGGATGTCTGCCAAGGGTCTTCTCACCGCGTCTCGTCATGATCCGCCGTGACGTATTCGCACGGCGTAAGATCGGTCGGGTCCGCCGCAGGCTCGTGCACCGCGGAGCGGAACGCGATTGTCGGGAAATCGGTCTGTTCATGATCATGCCTGGGGCGAGGGATGAACTGGATGATTACGGCACTCATGAGGGATCCTCCCATACCGCGATTGCAATCAGGCCGATCAGCGCGAGCGATATCAGATATGCGGTCATCGGCTTCTCTTAAGGAAATAAAATGCGCGGCATGATCGCTGGCGTGCAATCATTTCGGGCGCGAACCGTATCCCTGATACAGGGGCCGCTTGCGGTCGTGACCTTGGCCACGCCGCACGCCGGCACGTTCGCGCGTGCCGGCTAAATGATCTCAAAGGTTCGAACGGCGGCGCGCCCGCGACGCCTCAGGCGACGGGCGTTGGGAGTTGGGGCGTCGTGACAAGCGGCCGCCGTCCGATTGGAAAATTTTCAAACAAAAAGCCCGCGGCGGATTTCTCCGCCCGGGCTGTGCACGATTTTCGCGATGATGATGATGTGCCGGTGATTTGCCCGACGTGTCAAATGTTTTTCAAGCCGTCAATCAATTGCAGAAAATCAGGGAGCGTCGATGCGATAGGCCTCGCCTGACAACAACGCACGAGCCGACGGAATTCTGGTCTTCGAGATTATCGCTGCTGGGCGGCAAGCAAAAGCGCGAGCAGCCCGCCGGGCGGCGGCTGATCCGGATTATCAGGATCGATGCCCGAAAGCGCTGCGATCCGACCTGCAAGGCCGCCCATCGGGCTTGGACTGACTGAGGGAGCGAGGGATGCTCCCGGCGCGCCACGCTCGAATATGGGAGCCTGCGGTTCGTTGGCGCTCAGCTCGTTCAGATGTTGAATGTGCTCTAGCAACGTGGAGGCCGTTGGATCCTGCGATTGCCCCAGCCTGGACGAAGAGCTGCCGCCACTGGCTGCGCGGGACAAGGCATCGTTTCCGCTGACGAAGGCGTTTCGGCGTTGCGGGGGCGGCGCCGCTCGCATCGGATGCGGCGGACCGAGGCCCGCCAGAGGCGCGGCCCAGTCGGTGCGGCTGCTAGACGCGTTCAGTTGATCGGGAAGAACGAACTGCGCGGCCGGAGCGCCGGTGTCGGATACGGACGCTGGCGGCGGATTGCCATCCCGTCGGCTGACATACCGTATCGGCTTGGTGCCGATGCCAGGCGCTTCGGAAAAGTCTGTCGATCCCCGGATCGGCGGTAGTGTCATCCACAACGGCATCGGCTTGTCGTTGAATATTCCGGGTGGCTTGCCGGGGTCAGCCTGCGGCAGGGGCAGGTTCGGATTGCGCGGCGTAATGCCGGCAGGCGAAGAGGTCCAATTTCCGAAGCGGTCGCTCGGCGGCTCATCAGCAATCATCCGTTCGAGGTAGCGAATAGGACGGCCCCCTAAGATATTGCCCTTGCCCTCCGAAACATCAACAGGCGCTGAGCGAGGACCAATCGGAGCTTCGAACGGCTCGTTCAACCCTGGAGTAAAGAAATCCAGAAGTTCACCCGCAGGACCCAACGGATCACGCGCCACACCTGTTGCGGGTGGGAGCTCACCAGCTCGCAAGGCGGAGGCAGCAAACGAATTGCTGTTCTGACGCTGGCCACGGTAAGCGATCCCCGCGCGGTTGACGCCATGCGCAAAGAGTTGCATTCGTGCGAGATGACCGCTGAGATCATCGCCCTCAGCAATTATTTCATAAGGAGCGCTTGGATCGTCGCTCTTCTCTTTCTGTCACACGCTCCGGTCGCGAACCATCGCATTCATTCTACCGAAACTTGACGGGGCGCTTCCCGTCCGAAATATCTCTCGAATGGCGTTGCTCGCCTTTTCCAGTCCACCCAGTTCTCCAAATTCCGGCGTTGCTTCAACAACAACGTGCTTGATTAACTCGCCGGATAGATTCGTGCGCTCATAGTGGATCGCCGTGTGAAAGCTTCCCGGAGCTCCGGTCGGGGTATACGTGACATAGATTCGATCTGCCATGATCGCAATTTCTCCAGCTGCGCTGTTAATGAATCTCTAGTCAAGAAAACGGAGGGTGACGCGAGCTAATCCAGGGCGAAGTAGTTTCCCCCGTATTTTTGTCTAGCTCGAAGTAGATCGTCCAGTCGGAATTCTGAAAAGTGATACCGTATGCCGTCGAGTTTTCGGAAAGCGGCGTAAAGAATCTTGACGTCCTTGCGATCGAGATGACTTCGTCAGCGCGACACCCCGTTCGAGGCAGGTATCTCCTGATCGCAGCCCAAATGAACCGTTGCTGAATGGTTTGCGCAAGCAATTCATCGATTGACTCGACAAATCGCTCCAGTTTTTGTGTACACAATGTGGCGCGCGGTTGCCCCGGTCCTCGCGGCGACTTCGGTGTTGCACCTGGAAGAAATAGGCTTACGCTGGAATTGGTCTCGTAGCGCTTCAGTTCGATATCCGCACCATCGACGCTTGCACATCCGAAATTGGCGACGGACAAACCCGCTCGCCAGCTCAGTTGCAGGATGAGCGCAGAATCATGCGTGAGCAGGACGATGGATGAATGATCATCGTCGTTGAACACATCCGCCGGCCCGCCGGCGGCCCGAAGCGCGGCTTTGAATTCGGTGTCCTTGGCGGCAAACCACTGCTGCGCATCCTTCAGGGCATGAACGTAATCCCCGGTGAAACACACCTTGAGGAATTTTGGATTCTTCACCCGAAGACTCGAAACGCCGACCTCGAATTCCTCGTCGAGATCCGACAACTTCGAAACCGAGATCCTGCTGACATTGCTGTCGCGATAAGAAGAATATAGAAGGAACCCGAACACGAGAACCGTTCCATAAAGGGCCAGCAAGACGATCGTTCTGACTATAATTTGATCGACAGTTAGCGGGATAAGCGTTCGAGATTCGAATGCCATGACAGGCCCCCAACGCACCAGACAGTGATCGAGTAAAAGTCACTCGACAGAGGAGCTAGGGGTTATCCCGGTTCTTTTCGCGCGCTTTCTCATTAGCTTCCGCTGAAAATTTCAGGATATTCTGTGCAGGCTGCTTGTCCGACACGACCAGTCCAGCCTCTTGACTGTCGGAAAATCCGTCTGCTCGTGATCGCTCCTGAGGTGCAGGACGAACTGGATGACATCGGCGCTCATGAAGGGACCCACACGGCGATTCCAATCAGGCCGATCAGCGCGAGCGATACGCGGTCATCGGCTTATCGCTGAAATAAAATGTGCGGCATGATCGCTGGGGTGCAATCATTTCGGGCGCGAACCGTATCCCTGCTACAGGGGCCGCTTGCGGCCGTGGCTTCTGCACCACGCCGCACGCCGGCACGTTCGCGCGTGCTGGCTGATGATGATCTCAATGGTTCGGACGACGGCGCGCCCGCGACGCCTCAGGCGACGGGCGTTGGGAGTTGGGGCGTCGTGACAAGCGGCCGCCGTCCGATTGGAAAATTTCAACAAAAAAGCCCGCGGCGGATTTCTCCGCCCGGGCTCTGCATGATTTTCGCGATGATGATATTCAGCCGGTGATTTGCCCGACGTGTCAATTGTTTTTTGGACCGTCAACAAATTACCGAAAATGCGATGCAACAGGTTGGATAATTTGAAACTTCCCCGCGGATAGCATCGCTGCAAACGAAAAAGCCCGCCGCCGATTTACCGGCGCGAGCTTTACGATATCGGCGATGATGACGGTGTGCCGCTGATTTGCCCGACGCGTCAAGTGCAAAATTGATCCGGTGCATCGACATTCAAATGGGAGCATTGGGCGCAGGGCACCAGCCAACGCTCGATCAGATCGCAAGGAGGCCGTTGATGTATTTCGTCGCTACCGTGCTCGCGATCCTGTCGGGCCTGTTCTATGCGGCAAGCCATAACGAGATCGGCTCGCTCGGCGTCACGATGTGTCAGTACGGCAGTTCGTTTTGTGCCAACCCGCTTCTCGTCCTGGTGGGAGCGGGGCTTGCTGCCGTATGGGGCGCGTTCGTCAGCGTACGCTGACGCGCCGGTCACGAGCCCGATTTCGCGATGATGATTTTCTGCCCCTGATTTGCCCGACGTGTCAAACGCGACATCAGGATCGCCGCATCAAGAGCTGCCCGAACGACTGTTCGTCAACGGGATCGGCTATCGGTACCTCTGGAGCGAACGGGCCGCAGCCCCTGCAAGGCAGCATCGAGCCATTCGTGTTTCACGCCATTCTGCATAGGAAGCATGCAGTTCACGGGCCATTTTCCGTAATCTCCCGGATTGATTGCAGCGGCAAAGAATTGTCCCTCAGGATATTGACCCAGCACGGGGCAGATCGTGATTTACAAGGACGTGGAATACAGCGTCACGGCCACCAGCGAGCCGGATGTCTGGCAATGGCGATTTCAGATTGGCGGGCAGACCGTGGCCGGCAAGACGAGGACGCGGCTGATTCATATGGCCGAGCGTCGTGTTCACATGAGAATTGACGCTGCCCTCAGGGTTTCGCACGGCGAGGATCAACCTGCCGACTAGTTATCCCCGGACCGCACGGGGTTTGCCGGCTGCACGGGCTTCGGCCCCGGCGCATCGGGCTCCAGTTGCGGTTTGGGTTCGGTCGGCATCACCGTTGCGCCGGCCGCCCGGGCGGCGTCGCCTGTGGTGCTGTAATGAGCCTCCGCGGCCGTTTGCACCTTGGGCTTATTCTTTGGGCCGTAATCAGCGATCAACATGCTGAACCCGCCAACACACGCGACTGCAATCGCGACCGCCAAAGGTGCGCCGCCGTGGCGTGTCGTATGGCTTTCCTTCGAATGATTGTTCGCCATTTCAGAATTCCGGATTGATTGCTGTGTCAGAATCAAACCCCGGGGCGGACGATTGTTCCGCCTCAGACCGCTCTGTTGCGGAACCGTGGCGGAACAAATCGTTTACTCGCGCATTTCCAGCATGCTGAACAGATTTCAAAGTTTAAAGTGAGTGTCGACAAGTGAGCATCGAGACACCTCCACCGTTGCAGCCCAACATGGCCGAACGCGCGATTGACACCGCGACCGATGTATCGCGCACGATCACGGATGTGTCTGCGGCGCTTCAGGCCGCGGTCGATCGTCTAGCCGAGGCGATCGCAACGGCACGGCAACCCGGCAAGCCGCTATCCACCGTCAGCGCAATTACCCGGGAAGCGCCCCTCGCGAGTCTGTTCGTTGCGTTCCTGTTCGGAGTCGCGATAGCGCGCCGGCGGTAGCGGATGCCGTTCAGAACTTGCCTTTGGTCGCGTCCTTGGCGGCCGACATGACACCACCGCTGATCTGCCTCATATGCTCGCCAGCATTGGTGAACTGGCTTCGCAGGAATTCGGACTGAATCCGCATCGCTTCCTGGAGGTCGGTCGCATGAACCAGCTTTCGGGCGTGCTCGAATGCTGCCTTCATGTTCTGTTCGGTGAACGATAGCGCCTGCTTCGAAATCTCCGTCCCTGGCCCCGGCATCGACGTCATCGACTTGCCGGCGGCATCGAAGAACATGCCGAACGCCTTTTCTGCCTGATCGATGGTTTTTTCGGCCAGATCGCGCAGCTCGGCCGGAACTTCGAGTTTCGGTTCAATCATGATCGCCTCTCCAATGTCGTCTCCGGGAGGTTAGCATAGTTCAGGGCGGCGTCTGCGCCGTATTGGCCGGCGCCGCCCTTTCGGGGGCGCTATCCATGCGCCTCCGCAAAGGAGTTATTTCCTACCCCGACCCGTAGCGATACGGGCTAGCGTACCCGATTCCAATCATGTCAACAGTGTGGCATAGTGATTCGGGGGCTCGAGTTCGACGGTTTGTGGCGTTGCGTCGCTCTCGGGGACATGGGGAACAAATGCTGCAAACATTCCGGCCGACACCAACCTGCACGCGCTTTCAAACCAGCATAGAGATGCCCTGCATCAAATGCGGCGCGCAAATGAGGCTGGCCACGATCGAGCCACGCGATCAAAATTATGATGTACTGACTTACCGATGCACACCGTGCGACTCCGGCGAGAGCTTCCTGAAGGCCCGCTAGAGCGGATTACAGCAAAGCGGCCCCTGCCTCCGTCACCACCGGCCCCTCGTCTCGCAACTCAATCAGGCCGAGTTCGGTCAGAACGTGCATATCCTCGTCGCTGACAGGCGACATTTTCAGCCGACGGGCCTGAATGTCCCGCAGCGTCCAACGAAGGCCGATAGCTTTTTCGAGGCTGAATTCAGCGAAAGGATTGTCCATCACTCCTTTCGACTATCGGCACATTTCGATCAGATTTTGTCTGCATCGCGGCAGCTTCTTGTGCGCACCTGACAATGCACCGTGCTCAGTACCGATAGGGTTCAACATCCAGCAGCGGAAATGCGCTGAACACGCTCGGCAGGTTGGTCGGCATCGCCGCATGCAGATAGGATTTGTCGAGCTCTGCAAGGCTGGTGACGCCGAGCAATCCGAGACACCGGATCACTTCATCCTCCAGCAATTCCAGCATCCGAACGATGCCGGACTCTCCCGCGGCGGCGAGCGCCCAGCATTGCAGGCGGCCGATGCCGACGAGATCGGCACCCGAGGCGATCGCCTTCACAATGTCGGTGCCGCGGCAGAACGAGCCGTCGACCATGATCTTGGCGCGGCCGGCAACGGCGTCTACGATTTCTGGCAGCACATGCATCGAGCCGCGGCCATGGTCGAGTTGGCGTCCGCCGTGGTTCGACACGTAGATCCAGTCCACCCCATGATCGAGCGCAATCACCGCATCTTCCGCGGTCGCGATGCCCTTGAGCACCAGCGGGATTTTATACTTGTCCTTGATTAGCTTCACGGTGCGCCATTCCAGCCCCTTCTGGAAGTCGCCGCCGGTAGCGCGGATGCGGCTTTCGCGGACATAGCGCTTGGCGATATCGCGTTCGCGCCGGCTGTAATGGGCGGTGTCGACCGTCAGGCAAAACGCGGCATAGCCGTTTTCGATCGTGCGGCTGACGGTATCTTCGACAAAGGCATCGTCGCCGCGAACGTAAAGCTGAAAGATGCGCAGCGCATCGGGCGCTGCTTTTGCCGTAGCCTCAAGCCCGGGCTCGGAGACCGAACTGAGCATATGGGCAGCGCCGAACGTCCCGGCTCCCCGCGCCACCGCAGCACCTGAATCGGGATCGAAAATCTCCAGCGCACCGACGGGCGCGATCATCACCGGCAGGCGTAACTTGCGGCCAAATACTTCGGTCGACGCGTCGACCTGGGCGACATTGCGCAGGACCCGCGGCCGGAATGCGATCTCATCGAGGGCCATGCGGTTGCGGCGCATGGTCGTCTCGGTCTCTGAGGCCCCGACGATATAGTCCCAGGCGTTCTGGTTCAGCCGGGCCCGGGCTTTGCGCACGAATTCGTGGAGATTCTGGAATTCTTCGCCGCTGGCACCGAGTTCGACGTTCATCGCCGGCCGGATAGGGATCCCATCATTCATGCTGTTTCTCTCCCGTTTTGGCGGCACATTAGCCGCAGACAAATGGGAAAAGCTACCGCTTTGAACGGCTTAATCCGGTGCTGGAACGGGAGGCTGCTATTCGCTGGCGAGGTACATCGGCTTGGAATGGAAAATTCCCGCGCCCGAGACCTAGGACGCAATCAGGAATGCCGCCATCACGGCCGGCACGCTGATGAATCGCAAGAATTGATCAATTGAAAGCATGCTGGTCGTCCCCAAGATGCTTGTGAGGCGCGTTCAATCCGCCCATCGCGTCGTCTGCTGATCGCCCGTGAAAAGCTGGTCGGTATAGGCCGCGCCGGAAACCGTGAGCAGCGCAAGAATCGAAATGATGGCCAGCGTTTTCATGTCGTCACGGTCGATTTGGATTGTGGCCAAAAACGTCAGAGCTTGGCGCATTTTGGGGACTAACACAGGGGAACTTCGTGGCCGCTGGGCCCCGGCGGTGCCGCTCAACCGCCCGAAAAACGGCTCCTGTATTCGGTGGGCGATACGCCGAGGTGGCGCAGGAACGCGCGGCGCATGCGTTCGTCATCGCCGAAGCCGGCGCGTTTGGCGACCTCGATCACGCCACCGACCTGCCTGCTTTCCAGCAACAGACGTGCGGTTTCCACCCGCAGCGCTTCGACACCGCTCGCCGGCGTCATTCCGGTGCGGCTGGCATAGGTGCGAGCAAAAGTCCGAGGCGTCATTCCGGCCTTCGCGGCGAGTGTTTCGACCCTGAGATCGCTTGCGATATTCTCGATGATCCATGCGTGCAACGCGCTGAAGCGCCCCTCGACGTCGGAGGCTTGCGCGGCGAGCACGGTGGAGAATTGGCTCTGGCCGCCGGGCCGTTTGAGAAACACCACCAGCCTTCGCGCAACGTCGAGCGCGGTGGTGTGGCCGAAATCCTCCTCGATCATGGCCAGCGCCAGATCGATGCCGGCGCTGACGCCAGCCGATGACCAGACCCGCCCGTCCTTGACGAAGATCGCGTTCGGCTCGACGCGGATGTTGGGGAAGCTGTCCTGCAGCCTCGGGCAATAGCGCCAATGGGTTGCGGCGCGCTTTCCGTCCAGCGCGCCGGTCCAGGCCAGCGCGAACGCCCCGAGACACACCGATGCCACCCGGCGTGCCTTGGGCAGCGCCTGCGAAATCCACTGCATCAGCCGGGCGTCGTCGCGGATATCCCAAATACCGGGGCCGCCCGGGATCACCAGCGTATCGACCTGATGCGGCCGGACGCTGTCGATCGCGGCGGTATCCACCATCATCCCGACGTCTGTCGGCACCAACCCTCCCGAGGCTGACAAATAGGACAGGGAATAGCCCGGACCAGGCAACTCGATCGCCGCCAACTCCGCGAACACCTGGGCCGGACCGGAGATATCCAGCAGGGTCACGCCCGGAAAGGCGACGATCGCGATACGCCGCGTGGATGGCGTTTCACGCGGTGCGGGGCGTCGGGGTTTGGCAGATTTCGAGGGCATATTGTCCTTTAAGCCATTCGAGGCTCGCCTGTATAGCTCAGGGGCGTAACTGGAGTTCGGCGATGACGCGAAATCTGGGCAGCCGGTATCAGGCGATCAAATCGCCCTGGACAGACTACGCGGTCTACAGCTTCCCGGATGCATCAAGCGTTGCAGCCTCCGACCGCCAACCGCTGATGGACGCGATGAACGGCATCATCGCCGTCAACTGGAAAGCCAGCGAGCCGCATTGGACGGCGAACGCCTCCCCGTTCGACAGCAAGTTCAGCCTCATTCTGGTTTTTAGCAGCTCAGGACTGGCCGCGTTTTCAGTCTATCGCGTGCTGAGTATCTCCAGTGGACTTGCAATCTATCGCAGTGGAACCGAAGTGCTCCCCGCCCATCAGGGCCTCGGGCTCTACGGCTTTTTCACCTCGGAAGTTCTGAGGCGCTCAGGCGCCGCCGAGAAGGGTGACAGCGTGCTCTATGGATGGCGGACGCGAAATCCCATCGTATGGGCCGCCAATGCCAAGATCTGCGAGAAGGTTGCCCCCTCGCTGCTTGGGGACACGCAGGATCCCGCACTGCAAGCGGCCTGCATTGAGATGTGCTCCTCGCTGTACCCCGGCAAGCTGCTGGAACTGCCCGGCATGATCATGCGGGGCGCCTACGGCCACATTAAGCACCACCGGCAGGACTATCATGGCGTGGCGTCGCTGGTCGACGCCGCGATGTCCCGTGTGATTCCCGATACGGCCGATGCCCTGTTCTCGGTCGGATACGCGAGGGTATGATGTCGATGCCCGGACAACAGGCCATCATCGCACCGGTCTCGCGGTTTACCGATCGCGCCTATCTGGCCTGGGCAGCGGTGGCCATCGCCTACGCCATCGCGTTCCTGCAGCGCGTGTCGCCGCAAACGGTCAGCCTGAACCTCATGCACGACTTCAGCACCGACGCCGCCGGCGTCGCGATGCTCGCCTCCAGCTACTTCTGGGGCTACACCTTGATGCAGATTCCGGCGGGTCTTCTGGTCGACCGTTACGGCGTCAAGCGCGTGGTGCTGTTCAGTATGGTGGCATCCTCGCTCGGGAGCGCTGCGTTTGCGCTGGCGCCGAATATGCTCGACGTTTTTGCGGCGCGCCTCGTCATCGCTTGCGGCGACGCGCTGGTATTCACGGCGCTGTTGAAGCTCGTGGCGCAGAGCTTCAGCGACGAGCGGTTCGGCGTGATGTCAGGCATCTCGCAAGTATCCGGCTACGTCGGCGGGGTCATCGCGACGACACCACTCGCGGCCGCGGTAACCGGCTTCGGCTGGCGCGCGTGTTTCCTGTTCATCGCCGCCGTCGGATTGGCCAACCTTGCCTTCGCCAAGGTCGTGCTGAAGCCTGATCCGGTGTCGCGCAGCAACAAGACGTTGAAGGGCGTCGTTCTGGCCGCCGGACAATCTCTGACTCAGCTCGCCAACTGGGGCTGCGCCATGACTTTTGCCTCCCACTTCGCCGTCGTAACGACATTGTCGGGCGTCTGGGGCATTCCGATGGTGGCGCACTTCTTCAATATCTCGCCGACGGCGGCCGCCACTCCCCTGCTCGCCTTCATGATCGGTAACGCGGTCGGCTCGATCTTTCTCGGTCACATGGCTGACCGCGCAGCATCCGCGCTCGACATCGCGCTGATCCGCATCTGCGTGCTGCGGATGGTGCTGATTGCAATGCTGCTGCCGCCGATCGCACAGGCGTTCGGACTGATCTACGTTACCATCGTGTTTACGGCGCTCGGACTTGTCGCCGGCGGGACGGTGCCCCTGGTGCTGAAATGCACCAAAAAATTATACACATCCGACCTTATCGGCGTCGGCGCGTCCGTGAACACGACGGCCGCGGGAATTTTCGCCGGCGCGGCACAGCCCGTCATCGGGTTCGCCATGATTGCCGCCAGTCCGCTTGCCGCCAGCGGCGGCATGCAAGGCGCTGCCGCGATCGGCGACGCCGGTTACAGCATGCTTATCGGAATTCTGCTGCTCATGTCGCTGCCGGGTATCGCCGGGCCGTTATTGATGAGGACCAAATTGATAGTTCGCTAGACGTATTGAACGTAGAGGGGGCGTTATGGAGCGTTTATTTTTGAGAAAAGAGGAAGTCGCTTCGAAGTATCCGGTGAGCAGTTGGCAAAGCGTCATGTTCTCCGAATTCGAAGCCCAGATGAGCAGCGAAGCGAGGCCTTTTCCCTGTGTTTTCGGTGTGACCGGCCATCGGCAGGACCAGTTGCGCTATCTGTTCCTCGATCCCTACGACGTCGAGATTCTAGGGGTCCAACTCGCACAATACGTCTCCGAGTCCAGATCGTACGGTCCCAACACTTCGTTGATCGTATTCACCCGACCTCGCCCGGTGCAGACGCTTGACGCCTATTACCGCAAGATGTGGCTGACGCTCGACCAGTTGGCGCGGCTCGACAAGAGTCCATGGCCGGCGGAGATCCCGGAACAGATCGATCATCCGATGTGGGAGTTCTCATTCGCCGGAGAGCCGATTTTCGTGGTGTGCACGACGCCGGCACACGTGATGCGGCAAAGCCGCCGGTCGAGCGCCTTCATGCTCACCTTCCAGCCACGATGGGTGTTCGAGAAGATCCTCGGTAGCGAAAAGGCCACCAACGCCGCGTTCGCCGAAGTACGCAAGCGGCTCATTCCCTACGACAATGCAAGCCCCTCACCGCATCTCGGCCGTTACGGTGCGGCCGACGGGCGCGAGTATCAGCAATACTTCCTGCATGACGATAACGAATCCGGAGGAGGCTGTCCCTTCGCCAAGCTCGCGCAGAGCAAACCGTCTCAAATCGAAGACAAGGAGCAAGCGGCATGACCCAAATCATTGCAAGTCAGAAAACCGAGTTCGCTATCGATCCCGTCATCCTGGACCTGCTCCCCGAGCAAGGCAGCATCGAATTGCAGCATGACGCCGCGGGCAAGGTGCATCGCTTTCACACCCATCCGGTAGATGAAATCCTCGTGATCATTAGCGGCCGGCTGAATTTCACGTGGGATGGCGGCGAGCGCATCGTCGGCGCGGGCGATACCATCCACCTGCCCGCCGGCACGCTCCACCAATCCGAAGCGCTGGAGGGCGGCGCCGTCTACGCGATCGCGACCCGTCCACCGGCGGCGAATAATTGAAGCAAGGCGCGCATGCAATGGGGGTCACGACAATGCGGGATCGTTAGACAAAGGGTCCGCCGCCACCCGTTCGACCAGCTCGATGATTTCGGAACGCTGACCGGACGGAAGTTTCACGAAAGCCTTCAACAGTCGCAGGCTTTCGATCGTTTCGCTCGATGGAGCTCCGAGTTTCTTCTGCAGCTCTGCAACATAAGTGGGATTTTTCATCTCGCACCTTAGAAGAGGAACAGGAATGGCATATCCAGGTAAACGTGAGGGCTTGGCCCAGAAAGTAGATACTGCTGCGCAAGAAGCCGAACGGCTCGGCCTGACGACGGCGACCCTGATACTTCGCATGGCTCGTCTGGAAATCGATCGCGCGGAGCCTGAACAGGTTGCAACTATGCCAAAAAACAACCTGCGCAGCAAGCCGAACTGAACGGCCGAAACGGCCCGATTCAGCGCGTCGAGAGCGTCGGCGGAAAATGTGCGGTGCCGGGACCGGTCCGAATGGATCAGCCCCGCACCGGAGACACGATTGGAAACGAAAGCCGGCCGATCAGCCGGTGTTACCAGTCTTTCCGAAAGCCCCCGCCTCGGCCAAATCAGCGATACGGCGGTCATCGTATCCCAGCGTCTTGCGCAGCACTTCCTTGGTGTGCTCGCCGAGCAGCGGCGCAGCGACGGGATCGATCGTCGGCGTGAGGCTCATATTGAGCGGCGTTTCGATGTTGGGCACTGAACCAGCGGTCGGATGCGGGATGTGGCTGAGGCGATCGCGGTCGCGCACTTCCGGCGCGTTGAAACCCTCCTCCACGGTGCGCAGATAGCCGACCGGTATGTTCGCCTTTTTCATCTTCGCCATCCAGTTCTCGAGCCGGTCGCTGGCAAAAACGCCGGCAATGATGGCGCGCAGCTTTTCCTTGTTGGCCGTTCGGTTTTTCCGGTGGGCGAACTCAGGGTCGGTTACGAGGTCGGGCCGTTCCAGCACTTCGGTCACAAGGCGGCGGTACAGCCGGTCGTTGGCACAGGCCATATAGAGCGGCCCGTCGGCGGCCTGATACACGCCGACCGTCGGTGAGCCGTTCGGTGAATTACCGAAACGACCAGGGTTCTCGCCGCTGATCAGGTACGCCATGCCATAAAAGCCGGTCATCGCTACCGCGGTGTCGATCAACGCCACCTCAACCTGCTGGCCACGGCCGAGCCGGTCGCGCGCGATCAGAGCCAGCAAAATCGCGTTGCACGCCGACATTCCCGTCGCCATGTCCACGATCGGCGGGCCGGTTCGTACCGGCTGAGCATCCGGAAAGCCATTCAGCGACATAAAACCGCTTTCGGCCTGTGTGATCGGATCGAACCCGGGGCGCAGGGCGAGCTCTCCCTTGCGGCCATAGGCCGAGATCGAGCAATAGATCAGTCGCGGATTGGTCGAAACGACGGATGCATAGTCGAGGCCGAACTTCTTCATCACGCCGCCAGAGAAATTCTCCACCACGACGTCCGCTTTCGCGATCAGTTCGCGCGCGACCTCCAGCGCCGCCGGATTGGTGAAATCGAGCGCAATTCCGCGCTTGTTGCGGTTGAGACTGAGGAAGGCCGCACTCTCGCCGCCGATTTCCGCATGTTCATAATGACGCGTATCGTCGCCGCCATCCGGATTTTCGATCTTGATCACCTCGGCGCCAAAGTCGGCCAGCGTTTGCGTACAGGCGGGCCCTGCAACAACACGGGTGAAATCGACGACCAGCAGACCATCGAGGGCGGTCGGTTCGCCCTTGGCGCGCGGCGTGCGCTCCGGCAATTGCGGTCTGGCAGTCATGTCGGGCATTTCCTCGTTTTATTTTGCCTGGCGGAACAGATAGCCATCGCCGCGAAAGGCGTTTCAAGGCCTTTTACCGGAAGCCCATAGGTAACGCCAAACCCCGAATTTGCAGGGCGGGACCTGCCTCTCACATAGCTCTCTCCAAAAGCGAACGCCGCCCGATCCGGGTCTACCCAGGGATCGAGCGGCGACGCTTCAAGGCGATTGCACGGCGGACCCGGTTCGCCACGTCGTTCCCGTTATGGAAAGCTCATTCTCTCATTCGGGAACGGCTTGACCGGAACCACCCAACTCGGCGGGAAAGTCCTTCAGCTTGGGCAAGCCATCACGCATCGGCAGCACGGTCTCGGCATAATTGATATGCACGCCCGGCGTGAAGCGGAGTGTCGGGAGCGTCGCGGCGAAGACGTCGACGAGTCCTAGCGTAGGATGGCTCGTCATCAGATGCCCGCCACACTTCGCGCAGTATTTGCGTTGGCTCATCGGTGTCTTCTCGAATGTCGCGACGTGCTGCTTGCCCGAAGTGATCTCCACCGCTTCCGGCTTCCACAGCGTAAAGGCATTCACCGGCCCGCCGGACCACGACCGGCACGAGCTGCAATGGCAGTACCCCATGCCCTCCGGCGACCCCGTCACCTGCACTTCGACCGCACCACAGAAACAATTTCCCGTATGCTTCATAGCCTCTGTCTCCTTACAGACAATTGAAGGGTCCAATCGGATCAATTTGCGCCACTGGAACAGCATCGATACCCGCTGTTTGTAATGAAGATAGTCCTCGTCAAGCATGTCGACGAGGTCGCTCATCGAGCAATATCCCGATGAAGATGTAGGCCGTGGTCACCGCCGCGAACAACAGATGTCCGACGCTCATGGTGGGGGCCGCCCAGAACGCGATGATGAAGCCGAGATAGATCGGATGCCGCGCGATATTGTACAGCAGCGGCGTCGGGAGGGTCGGTGGCGGCACCTGCCGACCGGTCAGGCGGTTGGTGACCTGATGCAGTCCGAACAAATGATTGCTCAGGACCGTGCTGGTGAACACGATCACCCAGCCGACAAATGACAATATGGCCATCGTTGCGGCCATTTCGGGCTCTTCGATCTGCCAGACGACGGCCGGAATCGGCCGCCATTGCCAGAACAGCAGTAGGAGCGTCAGGCTGGCGAACAGCACATAGGTGCTGTGCTCGAACGGTTTCGGGATAAACTGCGTCCACCATGGTTTAAGGCCCTTATGCGCCATCACGCCGTGTTGAATGGCAATCAGCGACAGCAAGGCGAGATTGACGACGATTGCTTCAAAAACGGGCGAATTCGCGCCGGTATCGATGGCCTTCGGCACGACCAGGTCCGATACGAACCCGACCGCATACAAAATCGTGAAGAGAAATGTGAAATAGGCCACAGCGCCGAACAGAAATGCAGTGAACTTGAGCATTCGATTTGTCGGCATGACTGAGCCAATGGCTCGGGCTTCGGACATGACATGAACTCCGTGGAGAGCAATGGGATCGCGACTTCGGTTTTTGCAGAATGGCTGAAACACGCCGACAAGACTTTGCCTGACGCTTGATCTCTCCATGAGATGGACTTGATTGTTTGTTAAGAACGGATGCGACAACGCACGTGAAATTTGACTTCGACAAGTACGCTCTGGACACCAATCTTCGCGAGTTGCGCCGCGACGGCGAACTGGTTGCGATGCAGCCGCAAGTGTTCGACCTGCTGGTTCATCTGTTGAAGCATCGCGATCACGTCGTCAGCCGGAACGATCTCATCGCGCTGGTTTGGGGCGGTCGGACCGTGTCGGACTCAACGCTCGACAGCCGCATCAACGCCGCCCGAAACGCCATCGGCGACTGCGGCAAGGAGCAACGGCTGATCCGGACAATTCCGCGAAAGGGTCTTCGCTTCGTTGGAGCCGTGAACCAGCACGTGAATGGCGTTCATCCGACCCCCGAGCCAGCGAAGACAGCTGCCGAGCCGGCCCCCCGGCCCTTGCCGTTACCGGATCGACCGGCGATTGCCGTATTGCCGTTCGACAACATGAGCGGCGACCAGGAACAGGAATACTTCTCTGACGGGATCAGCGAAGACATCATCACCGCGCTGTCGAAATTGCGCTGGTTCTTCGTCATCGCCCGCAACTCGTCGTTTTCCTACAAGGGCAAGGCGGTGCACCTGAAGCAGGTCGCCGCCGAACTGGGGGTGCGCTACGTCCTCGAAGGCAGCGTGCGCAAGAGCGGCGATCGCGTGCGCATCACCGCGCAGCTGAACGACACTGCGACCGGCAGCCACGTCTGGGCAGAGCATTACGACCGCGATCTGGTCGACGTATTCGCCGTGCAGGACGAGATCACCGACGCCATCGTCGCGGCGATCGAGCCGCAGATCTACGCCGCCGAAAACTTCCGCAGCCGGCGCAAACCCCCGAACAGCGTGGACGCGTGGGACCTTGTTATGCGGGCGCTGTCGCATCATTGGCGCGTGACGCGCACGGACAGCGCCGCCGCTCAGACGCTCCTGGAACAGGCGATTGCGATCGATCCGAATTACGGCCAGGCGCTGGCCTTGATCGCCACCAACCACATGTTCGGCGTGCATCTGGGCTGGGCGGACATTACGACCGTAGCACCCATCGCCGAGCGCGCCGCGCTCGCAGCCATCGCCGCCGACAGCGAGGATGCGTGGGCGCATACCGCGCTCGCCAGCGTCTATTTCTCCACACGTCGCCTCGACCACGCCCTGGCGGAATTTGAGCTGGCGCTGCAGCTCAACCCGAACTTCTCGCTAGCACAAGGATACTACGCATTGGCGCTGTCCTATTGCGGGCGATGGCAGGACTCCTATGCGGCCGCGCAACGCGCCATCCGCCAGAGCCCGCGCGATCCTTCGTCCGCGATCTATTACGGCGTCGCCGCCTATGCCCAGTTCGTCGGCAGGAACTATGGCGAGGCGATTTCGCTCGCGCGCGAAGCGACCCGCCAGCGCGGCGATCTCAGCGGCGCCTACCGCGTGCTGACGGTGGCCGCCGGCATGGCCGGGAAGATCGACGTCGCCAAAGCTGCACTCGAGGAGCTGCGGCGGACCCAGCCCAATATCTCACTGGCCTGGATTGCGACGCAGCTGCCCTGGAAGCTCGAGGCGGATCGGGAGCATTATTTGGAAGGTTTTCGCCGCGCTGGGCTGGAATAACCTTCATCGCGGGGGCGTTTTTGCCGGATTGGCTGTCGCGAACCCATAGATCAGCGCCAGCCGGTCGAGGCATTCGCAGAATCGGCGTGCGAAATAGTCTTTCCAGCGCTGCGTGCGCAATCCCCGCCTCTGCCCGACCTGCTCCATGGTCAAGCCGTGAACCAGGACGTCATGCACCAGCGCCGAACCATCGGCCCCCAGCTCGCGCTCGGCGCGATTGAGCCGCAGCACGGCCTTGCGCTGCCCCTCCGTGATCGGCTCCCGCATCTGCCCACCATCCACGTACTCCCTGGTCGGATCGACGGCGCGCGGGCCGCGTTCGGCTCTCTCCCAATCGCTCTGAAAGGCCCGCCCGCCCTGGTACTGCGCCTCGTCGATCTGGCGATGCGAATGCAGACGGGCAAGCGGATCGTTGCGGATGGAGCGCAGGGTAACGATCTTCTCACCCGGCTCCAGCGCCAGGGGATTGTCGACCTCGACGGTCGCGACCTCGGCGTTGCGTGGCAAATCCCGGGATTTCCGGTCATGTACCTGTGCAGGGTTATACGGTTTGTTCCGTTTTGCTCTCGGCATATCGGATGATCTCCTTACAGGGACGGTGGGATTTGGATTGCGCCCGGAAGAACCTGGCGTTGCTGTTCATGCCGTCTCAACCAGCTTGAGCAAGACAGTGCACGCCGTGCGTTCCGATGGCGTGCCGGGGCCGCGGCTCAAATGAAAATGCGGTGTGCAGTAACTCGAGCCGGGCCGGCGTGGATGACCGCAGAAGGTGATGGCTTCGCCCTCTTCGTCCCCGCCGCAAGGGTAGCGGCAATCGCCGCGTTCCAGTTCGATCAGGGAAAGATGACGCGGATCGATCCCGACACAACGCAGTTCGACCGGCTTCGTCCCTCTAAACGGTGGCACCGGCCATGGAAACCTGGGCGATGTCGACTTTACCAGGTGAATTTCGCCCGGCCGGTCTAACCGCGGCTGCCCGCATGGGGACGATTCGGTCCGATGGTTCCAGGCGAGCCCCATCCGCTTGGCACGGCTCAGCACCGCATTGCGCGAGTAAGCTGTGTTGAATTTCCTGTTGATAGCTGCCGCGATCCGGGCAAAGGACAAATGCAGGGCAAAAAGCTCCCGCAGCGCGCCCGAGTGCTCGGGCGCCCAGTCTGTTGGTTCCATTACCGAATTTCCTGTTTCTTTGAACGCCGCCCCGACGCCTCCATCTATTTCCGATATTCCGAACGAAAAGTCAAGCTTGATTTCTGGTTATCGTAACTGCTAGTGTTTCCGAAATTCGGGAAAGGAAGAACCATGCTGGACGTCAAAATGATCGAACGGGCACTTGAGAGGACAGGCAAGAGCAAGGGGGGCTTGGCGGAGGCCATGGGGGTTCGTGCGGGCGCAGTCTCGGAAATCCTGTCCGGGATACGGCTGATCAAGGCATCCGAGATCGGTCCGATCACGGAGTATCTCGGGCTGAATTCGGTGCCGATCATGGGCCGGGTCGGCGCCGGCGCAACGATCGAGCCGGAACACGAACAGGTGCCGCCGGAAGGCCTCGGCGAGGTCGAACTGCCCTTCCCGATGGCCGAAGAGACCATCGCCTTTGAAGTTGCAGGCGATTCCATGCTGCCAAAGTACGAAAATGGCGACGTTATCGTGGTTTTCCGCGAGCAGCGCCATCCGCTGTCGAGCTTCTACGGCGAAGAGGCTGTCGTGCGCCTGAAGACCGGCGAGCGCTATTTGAAGACGATCGAGCGAGGAAAGTCCTCACCTCTGGTCAATCTCAAGAGCTTCAACGCCAAGCCGATCACGGGCGTGAAACTCGAATGGATCGGCGAGATCTGCGTCACCCTGCCGCGGGGCCAGATCGAACGCCTGCGCAATAAGGCAGCTGCGAAGACACGCAAGGCCGGGAAGGCAAAATAGCGGACGGGATGCCGGAGAAAGGGAGCGATTCGGAAGGTTAAGGCCGTCAGGTGATTCGGCCGACCGGCCTTCGGGAACAGGGCCAAATTCGCCTTGGTTGCTGCTTTTCCGAACTTTTGCTTGACTTTTCCGATTTTCAGAAATACTGTAGTCATCCGTTCCAGGGTGACTGACAGATTGCCAAGCATGCAGTATTTCGTCGTGATGATCGATTACGGCCGTCGCGGCCGTGAAGCCATTGTCGATCCTGAAATTACCCGGCGCGAGGTCATCTCGCGGATTGCGTCGGGTGAATACAGGAACATCAGCTTCGTCCGTGAAATCGTCGATTCCTCCGTCGAGGACATCACCGCCGACATTCTGAACGAAGCCGCGCTTCCCGATATTGCCGCGGCAAGCGTCGATCTGCAGGCCGACCAATTCGACCACCAACGCGACCTGCGAAAACATGAAACCGTCTGAACTCGCGCGCCCCTATTCCGTCGTCAAAATAATGTGATCATTAACGGGCTTTGATCGCCGCCGGCTTCCTTAAATATTCTTCACGCAAAGTCTACTCGGCCGGCGCACGCAATTGCGCTACATAACCGATTCGATTTTCTCCGGCTTGCAAAGTTCTTACGCTCCATGTTTCCGTCAATGAAGGTCGAGATTGCCGCACGCGACGGCGATCCCCGGCTCAGTCTGCTGCTTGGTATCGCTGCCTGGTTCATATTTCTGGATCACATTCCGCATAACGCGGTCAGCGTGTTGACCCTGCGGAATTTCGGATTCAGCGGCGCAACCGACCTGTTCGTGTTTGTCGGCGGCTATACCGCCGCGATCCTCTATGGAAAAATGATGCTGGAGCGCGGTTTCCTGGTCACCGCTACCCGCATTTTCAGGCGCGTATGGCAGTTATACGCCGCCTATGTCGTCCTGTTCGTGATCTATATCGACTTGATCGGATACGTCGCCAGGAAATCGGCGGCGCCCGAAATCATCCACGAATTCAATGTCGCCGGAATCCTCGGCCACACGATCCGGACATTGATTTACGGCCTGCTGCTCCAGGCCAAGCCGCTCAACCTCGATGTGCTGCAGCTCTTCATCGTTTTGATGGTGTTCTTTCCGTTCGTACTGTTCGGAATGTTGCGCCGGCCGAACGTGACGGCAGCCGGGTCGATCGTCCTTTACCTCGCCGCCCGCAAATTCGACTGGAATCTATCCTCATTTCCAGACGGGCACTGGTATTTCAATCCGTTCTCCTGGCAGTTGCTGTTCGTGCTCGGCGCATGGTTCGCGTTGGGCAGCGCGAGGCAGATGCGGGCGATTCGTTCGTTCCAGGATCTTTCGATTCTCCGCATACTGGCTTTGCTCTATCTCTTGTTCGCGTTGATCGTGACAGCAACGGGAAACGTGCCGCAGTTGGCTGGAATCGTCCCTGACGCCGTGCTCAATTTCTTCCTTCCAAATGAAAAGGAAAATCTGGCCCCTTACAGGGTACTTCATTTCCTCACTCTTGCATTCCTCTTCTCGCTCGCGGTCCCGAGAGACTGGCATGGATTTCAACGGCCAGCCCTGCGGCCGATCGTGAAGTGCGGGGAAGAATGGTTGCCTGTCTTCTGTGCCGGTGTCTTCCTTTCCTTTGCAGGGCATTTCTTCCTGATCACGGGACCGAATTCGCTCGCCATGCATTTCCTGGTCAGCATCGCCGGAATCGCGATCATGGCGGGCGTTGCCTATTACGCGTCGTGGTCCAGGCGGCAGGACTACAAACCTGCATTTGGCTCGCGATATTGACCAACGGAGTGATACCCTCAATCCAGCGGGAACGTGCGCTTCAGCCGTGCCTCGCTGTCGCGCAGCGTTACCGAATCGAGTTTTCCTTTGGAAGATGCCTCCTTGGCGCAGGCAAAGATCCGATAAAACTGCGTACCGTCGAAGGCGACCAGCAGCAGATCGACGCCGGCATTGAGCGCTTCCACCACCGCTGTGCAGACATTGTTCTGATAGATCGCGCCCATCACCAGATCGTCAGTCATAATGACGCCCTGATAATTCCACATCTTGCGAACGATGCCGTCAACCACAAGCCGGGAATGCGACGCCGCGCGGTCGGGATCAACAGCGGTCAGCGTCACATGCCCGATCATTAACTGCGCCCTGGAGCCCGCCAGCACATCCCGAAACGGCCGCCAGTCGGACGCTTCAAGTTCCGCCAGAGGTGTGTCGAGACTGGCACTGAAGTGATGGGTATCGGCGCGAACCCGACCCAGTCCCGGAAAGTGCTTCACGGTCGCGCCGACGCCAAAGGCCTCAAGCCCATGCACATAGGACCTGGCGATGTCGGCCACGATGGCCGGGTCGTCTGAAATCGCGCGCTGGCCGATCAGCGTGTTGAAATCGAACCGGTTACGCTTCGCGTCGGGCCGCAAATCCAGCACCGGCGCCAAATTGAGGTTGACGCCAAGCGCCGCCAGTTCCTGTCCATGAGTTCGCCCGAACGCCTTCGCTTTCTCGGCGCGAATATCCGGCGGAAGGCCCGCCAGCGTCGAGAGCGCAGGCAATTTGGTCAAGGGCGGCGACAGATGCGAGACGATGCCGCCTTCCTGGTCGGCGGCGACAATCAATGGCGGCAGACCGGCGGCACGTCGTTTTTCCTGAAGCGCCGAGATTTCGGATTTCAGCGTCTCCGGTGCTCTTCGTACATTGTGCTTGGTGATGTAGATGCCGGCGATCAGGCCTTTCTCAGCCAAAGCAGCCACCTCAGGGAATGATGAATACCCCACCATGAAATGCTGGCCGAGGCTACGCGCCTGCGCGACGTCGGTCTGCAGAACGCTTCGTTTGCGCAACTCGAAAGAAGCTTGCGCGCACAGCATTGAAAGCGGCGGCAGGCACCACAGCAGGACCAGCAGTTTTCCCGCGATCCCTCGCCCGCGCCAGTAACCGCCATAAATCAGGCAGGCGAGAACGCCAACACTCGCCACGACAAGAACGGTATTACCCGTACCACGCAGCGCAATCAGATAAGGATCGTTCTTGTTCGCCGCGACGAAAATGAAAGCCAACCCCGCGAACCAGACCAGGCCGACGCCGATACGTTTGATGATTTGCATGAAGGACGATGCTGTGTGCGTGTTAAAGGCGAGACCATCGCCGTATCAAACTTGTTATTGCTGCGCGAGCGCATAAGCGTGGCTGCACGGAAACTGCATAAGAATCCTGAAGTCTTGCAGACGGCCTTCCCGGCATTTGCACAACGGCCGCGCATAGCTCGTCTTGCAAACCGGTGACGACCCTCGAATGTCGATTCCTCCACGTCTAGCCAATGATGGTTGTTGGCTCTGTGAGCCTCCCTCGACGGCGCGGGTCTGCAGTTTTTCCCTCCAGACAGGCAGCGCAACGATGGCTGAATTCTCCACGCCGGCACCCCATGCAGGCTCAATTCGCGAAAATACTTTCCCAATCAAGCCGGCCATTGCTCTGGCTCTCGCGGCGTTGGCCGACTGGTTGTTCTACGGTCAGCGAACCGGAATATCCGCTGTTATCTTCGCCATTGCGCTAACCGGCGGCGCGCTGCTCGCCAATTTCACCAGGCTGAACAAGGCGCAGGCTCTGCTTGCGGGCCTCCTTGTGCTCGCCAGCCTCATCCCGGCCGTTGAGGAATTCAATGCCGCTTCGCTCTTCTTCATTGTCCTGGCGATTGGCATCGGCCTCTCGCTGGCGACGAATCGCAAATTGACCGGTGTCGGCGAGCAAGCCGCCGCGCTCTGCGACCTTTATCTGGTCGGTCCATTCAGATTGATCCGCGACGCCATCAGCGCGTTCAATCTCCCGGCGCTGACGGCGGGTTTCACCGTGTGGCTCATTCCGGTGGTTCTCGGGGGCGTTTTCGTATTGCTGTTCGTATCGGCCAATCCGCTGCTTGAGAAATGGATCAGCCTGCTGAACCCCGGCAGCGCCACCTCCTATATCAGCCTGGGACGGGTGCTGTTTTGGACGGCCGCTTTGTCGCTCGTTTGGCCCTTTATCCACGTCCGGTGGCGCCGCAAGTCCGAGGTGCCGGCCGATCTGACCGTGGCAGCAACCGAGGCGCAGGAGAAGCCGGTTCATGACGTCGACTTCTTCGGTGTGGCGACCATCCTGCGTTCGCTGATCCTGTTCAACTTGCTGTTTGCAGTTCAAACCGCTCTGGACGTGTTCTTTCTCTGGGGCAACGCGACGCTGCCGGCCGATATCAGCTATGCGGCCTATGCGCATCGGGGCGCCTATCCCCTGATTCTCACGGCGTTGCTGGCTGCGGGATTCGTACTCATCGCGATGAGACCCGGCGGCCCGGCCGAGCAGTCGAAGGTGATCCGGCCGCTGGTGTATCTGTGGGTCGCACAGAACGTCCTGCTGGTTGCGTCATCCATCCTGCGGCTCGATCTCTATGTGCAGACTTACCTGCTGACCTGGTGGCGTGTGGCTGCCTTCATCTGGATGCTGCTTGTCGCGTTCGGACTGTTGCTCATCGTTGCCCGCATCAGGCTCAATCGTTCGAACGATTGGCTGATCCGCGCGAACCTCATCACTTTGACCGCAACGCTCTATGTCTGTTCGCTGGTCAATTTCCCTGCCATCATCGCTAATTACAATGTCGATCATAGCCGCGAGGTCTCGGGCAAGGGTCTCACGGTCGACATCAACTATCTGTTTCACCTCGGCCCTCAGGCCTTGCCCGCCATCGACAGGGCGATTGCCCTCCGCAGCTTCGATCCAAACCTTGTTTTCCGCCGCAACTACCTTGTAGAACAGCATCGCAACGATTTGGCTTCCTGGCGCGCCTGGGGTTTTCGGAGCTGGCGGCTCCAGCGTACTCTGGACGCCCAGAAGAGTTCGACCGCAAGTTGACGACGACCTTTGTCCGGAGAGACGTTTGACACACCGTATCCTCATCGTCGATGACGACCTGCATATTCGCGAAGTCATCCGGGTCACGCTTCGGAAGGCCGGGATGACCGTGTTCGAGGCGCGGGACGGCAAGGAAGCTTTGACCCGCTTCGCCGCCGACAGGCCGGACCTCTTGATTCTCGATATCGGCATGCCGGAATTCGATGGATTGGATGTCTGCCGGGAGATCCGAAAGTCATCGGACGTTCCGATCCTGTTTCTGTCGGCACGCGACGAAGAGATCGACCGTGTGCTGGGCCTCGAGATCGGCGGCGACGATTACGTCACCAAGCCTTTCAGCCCACGCGAACTCGTCGCGCGGGTGAATGTCATCCTGCGCCGCACCTCACAGCGTGGGTCGGACACCGAGGCAACAGCGGCGCTTTCCCAGGGCGGGCTGCTGGTTGATCCGGAACAGCATGTTGCGGCGTTCGCCGGTACACCGCTTCGCCTGACCGCCATCGAATTCGGAATCCTCAGGGCTTTTCTGACCAGGCCATCGGTGGTCTTCAGCCGCGAGCAGATCATGAATGCCGCCTATCAGCTCAATATCCAGGTGTCGGACCGCACCATCGACAGCCATATTCGCAATATCCGCGCCAAGCTGGCCGCGGTGAATTGCGACAATGTCATCGAGACCATCCACGGCGTTGGCTTCAAGCTCGGCCGATGTGAGCCGCACGCATGACATCACGGGCCGGCGAGAAATGGCGGCCGTCGGTCGGAATGATCATTTTTGCCGCGTTGGCCGCGGTGGCCGCCTTGCCTCTGGTCGGACTGTTCTTCTTTCGGCTCTATGACAACCAGCTTATTCACCAGACCCAGGCCGAGCTGATTGCCCAAAGCCGGGTGTTGGCCGCGGTCTATGCGCGGGAGGTGGAAGCCCGCCTCAATGCCGGGGTCGTCCTGGGCGCTGAACTCCCGCCCGAAGCGCGCCCCGTTGCGGACGACAAGATGACGCCAATCCGGCCGGCACTCGACCTTGCCGCCGGCGCCGACCTGCTGCGGCGACGGCCCGACGCGCTGCCGGCCGGTGCTCCCGCATCTCAGGCTTACGTCGAGATCGGGGCCCGGCTGATGCCGATCATCCTGGAAACGCAGAAGGTCACGCTGGCGGGTTTCCGGATTCTCGATCCCCGCGGCGTGGTGATCGCCGGCCGCAACGAAGTCGGCCAATCGCTGGCGCATATCGAGGAAGTGGCGGCCGCCTTGCAGGGACAGTATCGCGCCGCGTTGCGGATCAGGGTCCCCGACAAGCCCCCGCCGCCAATCTACTCGTTCAGCCGCGGCGTCGGCGTTCACGTATTTTCGGCCATGCCCGTGGTCGTCAACAACCGCGTTGCCGGCGTCATCTACCTGTCGAGGACGCCCAGCAACATCTTCGACCATCTCTATCAGGAGCGCGGCAAGTTCATTCTTGCCGGCTTCGCCGTCATCTTCGCCACCGTCATCATTGGCCTGGTGTTTTCCCGCACCATCACCCGTCCGATGCGTGAACTGGTCGAGCGCGCCGCCCGTATCAGTCGCGGCGACCGCGACGCCTTTCGGCCGCTGGCGCATTACGGCACCCGCGAGTTTGCCCAGCTGTCGCACAGCTTTCTCGACATGGCCGAGCAATTGTCCAGGCGGTCGGATTATATCGCGACCTTCTCGTCGCATCTCACCCACGAACTCAAGTCGCCGCTGACCTCGATCAAGGGCGCCGCAGAACTCTTGCTGGATTCGCTGCAGAGCGAGACCGACAATCTCACTCGGATGGAGCAGAAGAATTTCGTATCGAATATTCTGGGCGACACCGAGCGCCTGGAAGCGATGACGCAGCGGCTGCGCGAACTGGCGCGCGCGGAGACCGTGCCGCAGAACGAGCACGCCGAATTGAGCCAGGTCATCAGTGGGCTGAAGAGCCGTTTTCCCACCCGTGCGATCGACGCCACCGGCTGTCTCGAACGTTCGATCGGCATGTCCAATGAGAAGGCACTCATCGTCCTTTCGCATCTGACCGACAACGCCATTCGTCACAACGCTGGGATTGTGCGGCTGGCGGCGGTCGATGAAGGCACCACGGTCAAGATGACGGTGAGCAACGACGGTGATCCGATATCGGAAGCCAACCAGGAGAAGATCTTCGACGCGTTCTTCACCACCCGCCGCGACACCGGTGGCACCGGAATGGGACTCGCGATCGTCCAAGCCGTGATGGCAAGTCACGGCGGATCGATCCGGCTGTTGCCATCAGACAAGGACGTGGCGTTCGAGCTGCATTTTCCTGCCGCCTAGACCCGCTCGATAATGATCGCAGGCGCCATGCCACCGGCAGCGCACATCGTCACCAGGCCGCGCCTGAGGTCGCGCCGCTCGAGTTCGTCGAGAACGGTGCCGATCAGGATCGAACCGGTCGCGCCGATGGGGTGACCGAGCGCGATTGAGCCACCATTGACGTTGACCTTGTCGCGGTCGAGCTTGAGATCGCGGATGAATTTTTCGGCGACGACGGCGAACGCCTCGTTGATTTCGAACAGATCGATATCATCGAGCGTGAGACCTGCCTTGGCCAATACCTTGCGCGCCGCCGGCACCGGCGCATTCAACATCAAGGTCGGAGAGTCTCCCATGTTCGCCATCGCGACCACGCGCGCCCGCGGCTTCAAGCCATGCGCCTTGGCATAATTCGGTGAAGCCAGCAGAATTGCCGCCGAGCCGTCGACGACGCCGGAGGAATTGCCGGCGTGGTGCATGAAGTTGATGTCGAGATCGGGGTACATGTCCAGAATGAGGTTACGATAGGTCGTGCCCTTGTCGTCGAGCGGATAATCCGCCACCGCGGTAAAGGCGGGCTTCAGTCCCGCAAGGCCTTCGAGCGTGGTCTGCGGGCGCGGATATTCCTCGTGATCCAGCGCAAGGGTGCCGTCCTCGCGGAAAACCGGCACGAGGCTCCTGTCGAAATGACCGCCCTTAATGGCGGCGGCCGCCCGCTTCTGGCTCTCCAGACCAAGTTCATCGACGTCCTGACGCGAAATACCCTCCAGCGTCGCCACCGCATCGGCGCAGACGCCCTGATGCGACTGCGGGTGCCGGGCGCGCAGACGAAGATTGCCATTGTCCATCATGAACGGCCCCTCGCCGCGGCGGCCCTCCATGGACATCATCTCGGTGCCGCCGGCGATCACGAGATCCTCGGAGCCCGCCATGATGGCGTTGGCCGCCATGTTGACGCTGGTGATGCCGGAACCACAGAACCGGTCCAGCGTCACGCCGCTGGCGCGCACGTCATAGCCGGCATCCAGCGCCGACATCCGGCCGAGGTCGCCGCTCTGCGCTCCGCGTTGGGAACTGGTGCCCCAGATAATGTCGTCGACGTCAGCGGTATTGATGCCGGTGCGGTCGGCCAGCGCCCGCAACACGGTGGCGCCGAGTTGCTGCGGATGGATACCGGCGAGCGCACCCTTGCCGGCCTTGCCAATGCCACGCGGTGTCCTGCAGGCGTCGATGATCAGCGCGTCAACCATGGTGTTTTCCTCGGATTTGTTCGTTGAACACATTTGCCGCCGGTCTAGCCGCAAAGTCAATTCACGCCGCGGGTCTGGGGCCATGCACTTCGGGTAGAGGCGCCAGTCCACCATAGCGCTCACGCTCTCTGCTCGTCGTCCCGGCCTTGAGCCGGGACCCATACCGCGTGATGCTCATTGTTGCAGAAGATATTTGACACTTGCGTTCTCACCGATGGGCCGCGGCGTATGGGTCCCGGCTCAAGGCCGGGACGACGGCGGTGTTTGTTGTGCGACCATCATCCAAACGTGGCTTCGCATTCCCGCGACGCGATGCGCCCGAGCTTTGCCAGAAATTTCCTTACCCTCGAAAATGAGGGCGCAGGGAAGACCGGGTGCGCGCTGCACCCGCGGTCCCGTGTGCGGTTTGCACTAAGTAGGCTGCACACGAGCATACAGGGCAGCGGTGAACACCCGGCCTTCCCTGCGCAATGGCTTTACGGCTTATGCCGTGATCTCCCCGGAGACGAGTTCTTGGTTGACTCCGTCGCTGCCGTTCAGCTTTCGCCTACCCGACAGCTTGACACCTGCAACGGGTGCCAGGACCACACGGTTTTGCCGTACGCTTATCCACGCCGTCGTCTCAGCGTAAACCAGCGTCCACCGCAACCCG